>JAJRVG010000104.1 GCA_021545595.1 Zetaproteobacteria bacterium
AAGTTGTGACAGCCAGCGTCAGGGCAACGACAGCTATCCGGTTTATGGTTGTGGTCGATATGAGGTTCATTGGACCGCCTCCTCATTCAGTGTTCCGGCAGTTAGCCGCAGTGCTGCTTTGGCAATCATTAAGTTGTATTTAGCACGGATATATGCCATTTCCGAAGCATCAAATCTCACCTGAGCACCCAGTAAATCAGATGTTGTCTCCAGCCCCTGAGCATGCCTTAAAGATTTAATACGCAATGATTCAGATGTCTGCTTCAAGGCTTCAGATTCACTCTGAAAACGCTGCTCAGCCATCTGCAGACTGCGGAAAGCCTGTCTGATCTCATTTTCAATCTGTTGGCGCTTGTCCTTAAGCTGAAATTCCAACGCCACACGATCTGATGTTGCAGCACGTACCTTTGCAACATCCCCTCCGCCCGAAAACAGGTTCATGCTTACGGTAACGCCAACCATGGCGTTGCTATTCCTGAGTCCAAAGGTCTCGCTGTTCCACTCCTGAGCAGCCATCAGATTCACATGTGGAAGGTAGCCTGCCCGGGATTGGCTTCGGGAAGATTCAGATGCTTCCAACTCGCCCTCCAGAGCCAGAAGATCAGCACGACGGTCACCGTATTTTTCCAGCATCCGGACTATAGACTCAGAAGAAAAACGTACATTCGGCTCACTAAGAAGAGTTAGCTCTTCATTGGAATCCATGCCTAAAATCAACCGCAACGACTCAAGGCTATCCTTATAAGTGTTGTCGGCCTCATTCATTCGAACCTGAGAACGCAACACATGCACATGCGCATCCATCACGTCACTGTCAATCGCCATGCCCCGCTTCTTCATGGCTTGAGCATCCTGCCAGCGTTTTTTCGCAGCTTTTACTGCATTTTCACTGGCTTTAACCTGAGCTGATGCCTGTCTGGAGTGCACATATGCGGTAATAGTCTGATAAATAAGCTGCTGTTTACGAAATTTAAATTCCAGCTCACTGGCCTCAGCATGATGTCTGGCACGAGCACGCCCCGCCCACATCGCCCCGCCTGAATAGAGCGGCATATTCAACCCCAGACGGGACTGGTAATTGTTGATATAGCCCGGCTGATTCAGTGATGCAGGCGTAAAATCTGCAGCCGTAACACGTTCCTGCTGCAGTTTAGTGCCGAAAACGTGAAGGGGTGAATTGGTACGCAGAAAGCCTGTGGAAACATCCACGCTCGGCATCATCTGGCCAGTCGCCATATCAACCTCTGCCTCTGCCCTGTCTACTTGCGTTACAGCAACGGCCAGCATGCGATTGTGCTCAATCGCATAAGAGACACTCTCCTTAAGAGAGATGGTCTGGGCAGCAACGATTGTGGCAGGCAGCAGAAGTGCAAACAGTGATGATATTAATACATGCCGAATTACTGATATGTTAGACGAAAAAAATATCATTTACTCCTCCCCTGAAACTGGCGGGCAGATCTCAGGACAGTAAATAGTCTGGAGCGCATGGACCAGATTCAAAAACTCTGGTTTGGCAATCCGGTAATAGACCTGTTGGCCACGCTTTTCATTGGTAATGATACCCATCAGGCGCATTTTGGAAAGGTGCTGCGAAAGATTTGACTGCGAAGTGCCCGTTGCTTCTATTAGCTCATTTACACACATTGGCCCATCAAGCAGGTGGCACAGCACGGCCAGACGCAATTCATGAGCAATGGCTCTTAATCCTTGTGCTGCGTCCTGTATGTTGGCTTCAGGTATTGATTGCATTGCCGAATGATAGTCATAACTATTATATTAGCAAGTGCTAATTAATTGGCAGTAAAAACAGTCCCGACGCCTTCATCCGTAAAAACTTCCAGTAACAGTGCATGAGGGACTCTGCCGTCAATAATATGGGCACGTGAGACGCCATGTTCGACTGCCTTCAGACAACAGGTCACCTTGGGAGTCATGCCTCCGGTGATGGTTCCCTTCCCGATCCAGTTGCGTGCCTCAGTGGCGGAAAGAGTGGAGCAAAGCTCCCTCTTCTCATCCAGCACACCCGGCACATCAGTCAGCAGAATCAGTTTTGCAGCGCCCAGAGCCTGTGCAATAGCTCCCGCGACCAGGTCAGCATTAATATTGTAGCTCTGCCCTTCCGCAATGTTATAACCAACCGGTGCAATCACCGGTACAAACCGGTCATTCTCAAGCACATCCAGAATCTGCGTATTGATCTTCCTCACCTCTCCAACATGGCCGATATCGATAATCTCGGGTACGTCCAGCTCCGGTGCATCCCGTTTCACTTTCATTTTATCCGCACAAATCAGGCCACCATCCTTACCTGAAAGGCCAACAGCTTTACCACCTGCAGAGTTAATGTTGGCAACAATCTCCTTGTTTACCCTGCCAGCCAGAACCATCTCGACAATATCCATCGTCTCGCTGTCGGTAACCCGCATACCATCGATAAATTTTGCCTCTTTGCCGACCTGTTCAAGCACCTTGCCAATCTGTGGGCCACCACCATGCACGACGACCGGATTGACGCCCACCTGCTTCAGCAGCGTGATATCAGTAGCAAAACTCTGCTTCAACGCCTCTTCAACCATGGCATTTCCACCGTACTTGATCACAATAGTCTGGTCGGCAAACCGCTGCAGATAGGGTAGCGCCTCAACAAGGGTCGAAGCCCGTGACTGTGCGTGTTTCATTCTCCCGCCCCCTTAACCTTCATGCCCGGGAACCTGGTCCGGCTCACAATCCAGCAGCATCTGCCATAGAAACAGTACGGCACAGACCACCAGTGTTGTTCCCATACTCAACAGAAAATAGCTATCATCAGGATTGCCCAGTTGCCTGCCGACAGGAATAAAAATAAGAATTGCAGGCATCAACAGGATCACCCGAGTCCACCGGACACTCTGCCTGAGCAGCACTGAAGCAGCCCCTGGCACAGACATGAGTATAAAC
>JAJRVG010000105.1 GCA_021545595.1 Zetaproteobacteria bacterium
CGTATGATGGAGCTTATCCGACTCTTTCTGGAGCAGAACTGGAGCATTACTTATGCCTCTCCTGCGGCCAGCAGCGAACATATGGAAGACCTTGATGCGCTGGGAGTCACCAGACAATCCATTGCAGTCAATGAGAGCAGCTTCGATGGTTTTGTCAGGGAGCTGAAGCCTGACGTTGTAGTATTTGACCGCTTCATGATGGAGGAGCAGTTCGGCTGGCGGGTTGAGCAGGCCTGCCCTTCCGCGCTGCGCATCATAGAAACCATCGATCTCCACCTTCTGCGCGATGCCCGCCACAGACTGGTAAAAAAGAGCCGTCAGGTTGTAAAGGATATCAGCAGGCATGATCTCTACAGCGAGATAGCAAAGCGTGAGATTGCATCAATCTGTCGCTCAGACCTCACACTGCTGATCTCATCATATGAGATGCAACTGCTGATGCAGCAGTTCAATCTCTCCGGAGAGCTGCTGCAGCTAACCCCCTTCATGCTTGACGAGAGTCACATTGTAGCCTCACCACCCTGTTTTGATGACCGCCGCCACTTCATCACTATCGGCAACTTTCGCCATGCTCCGAACTGGAATTCGGTGCGCTGGCTCAGTGAGACTATCTGGCCGATGATCCGAAAGCAGTTGCCTGATACAGATCTCCATATCTACGGTGCCTACCCGCCCAAAAAGGCGGCCACACTGCACAGGCCGGAGTATGGCTTTCGGATCATCGGCCGGGCTGCCAACGCGCTGGATGTGATGAGCAAGGCCCGTGTCTCACTGGCTCCACTGCGCTTCGGAGCCGGTATCAAGGGCAAGCTGGCCGATGCCATGCTGGCCGGTACACCGAGTGTCACCACATCAGTTGGTGCGGAATCGATGTGTGGTGGTCTGGAGTGGAGCGGTACCGTAGCTGATGATCCACAAAAAATTGCCACAGCCGCCGTCAACCTCTACCGGGATAGAGAAGCATGGCAGAGGGCTCAGCAAAACGGCTATGCAATCATCCGCACCCTCTTCAACAAAGCGGAGAACGGCGCCGCACTGATCAAGCGGATCAGAAAGTGCCGTGAAAACATTGAAACAGATCGCCTCAACAACTTTACCGGTGCCATGTTGCGCCATCACCATCATCGCAGCACGGAGTTTATGTCGCGCTGGATTGAGGCAAAGAACAGGGAGGAAGCATGAACGACATTGAAGCCATTCAACATCTGCAGCAATCCGGCAACTATCGGATTATCAAGCGGCTGGAACCTGTCAAGCGCTACAGGGATGGGGAGCCTGCAACACCACGGATCGGCCTGGTGATTGATACCGAAACTACCGGACTCGACACCGAAAATGACAGGATCATCGAGCTGGGGTTTGTCGCCTTTGCATATGATGCTTCTACAGGAGCTATCTACCAAATTCTTCACACCTATGACGGTTTTGAAGACCCGGGCAGACCACTGGATGAGATCGTTAAGCAGATAACCGGTATCACGGATGAAATGCTGAAGGGAGAAAAGCTGGATGACGATGAGATTACAGGCTGGTTTAAAAAAGCGGATATTATCATTGCGCACAATGCCGCATTTGACCGGCAGATGGTTGAGAGGCGGCTACCGGCCATAAGCCAATCCAACTGGGGCTGCACATTTAACGATATCAACTGGCAGGATGAGAATATTTCCAGCCGTAAGCTGGACTATATTGCCTCTCTGCTCGGCTTCTTTTTCGATGGCCACCGTGCCGTTAATGATGCACAGGCAACCCTTCATATCCTGACCCGGACGCTCCCTGAAACAGGAAAGCTGGTGATGGCCGAACTGCTTTTGAGAGCACGGGAGAAGAGCAGACGTCTTTTTGCTCTGCACGCAGCATTTGAGAAAAAAGATGAACTCAAGGCACGTGGTTACCAGTGGCTTCCCGCCTTTGGCTTCACAGACCGCTTTGGCAAACCTAAAAAGGGGGTCTGGAGTATATCTGTTAGCGAAGCCGATATTGAAGCAGAGGAGCAGTGGCTTGCAGAAAATATCTACAACGGCAAAGAGGCCCTCTTCACCTGCAGAGATATCACTGCAAAAGATCGCTACTCATCCAGGGAGTTTCGGGGGAGCTGAGGACTGAGGACTGAGGACTGAGGACTTAAGACATCCCCTGCCTGAGAAAAAAGCCCCGCCAGATTAAACATCATCGACGGGGCGGAAATCTCCGGTCGGTCGGTTATACTGACGTTGTAACCTGCTCTACTGAACCCTTCACGTGAAGGTGGGCGCAGCACCCTGACATCAGGCAACCCAGCAAGTGGGCTTCACACAATCAGGGTAGGTAAGCTCCCGTTCAGAACGTATCGGCTCAAGCTGGCAGGCCACAACGTCAGTACAACTAACCTTGTAACAAGATACCCGGAAGTAACAAAAAAGTCAACATCTTTCACCCTCAATCAGAGCCTGAAAACTAACCATCAAATTCCGCATTATGATAAACTTTCTGTACATCATCACAGTCATTCAGGGCATCGAGAAACTTCTCAAACGCCTCTACATCATCGCCACTGACGCTGGTCAGGGTCTGTGGTTCATAAGAGATGTCATCAACCTCAAACTCAATCCCCGGCATCATCCCGGCCAGAGCAGTCCTGACCCTGAAATATTCGGTGTTGGGGGCAAGCACAGTAATCATCCCCTCTTCTCTTTCAATGTCGGTGACGTCAATGTCCGCCTCCATAAGCATCTCCAGCACCGCATCTTCATCATCGCCCCTGAACACAAAAACGGCCTGATGGTCAAACATATGAGCCACAGCTCCCGGCCCACCAAGTTTTGAGTCATTTTTTGTAAAGCAGAGGCGCACATCATTGAACGTGCGGGTGGTATTGTCAGTCAGGCAATCCACGATAACCGTGCAACCACCGGGGCCAAAGCCCTCAAAACGTGCCGGGGCATACTCTTCGCCACCAACACCTTTGGCCTTCTCAATGGCCTTCTCGATTACGTGTGCCGGAACCTGATCTTTCTTTGCATTATCAATCAGGCGGCGCAGGGAGAGGTTGCCTTCAGGGTCGACACCGCCGCTTTTGGCAACCACATAGATCTCCCTGCCATACCTGGAGTAGACCCTGCTTTTGGCGCCAGCTGTCTTCGCCATAGACTCCTTTTTATTCTGGTAAGCTCTTCCCATATTAATTCACTCTCATCCTGGATACTGATAAATATTAACCTGAAGAAGCTGAAAGCTCCGGCTCAACGAATCGCCTGTATAATAATGGGAAACTGACCGGGACGATATCGGCAGACTGTTCTGCCTGTGCGGCTTTAATCACTTATTGGATTTGCCTTGAACTTTCAATTGTCACCGCCACTCATCAGAAATGCCTTGACCGCAAAAATCGTAAGAACAGCGACGGTCAGTAATAAGCCAAAAAGGAGCAAATCAAAGGTTCCAACACCCTGTATCAATAGTGCGGATATACCCCCGGCCCAGAGCATGAATCCGGCAATTTTCAGTTTCATTGTGTTCTCTCCTCTCATTCGGAACAAATGGGGCACTCTGTCTATTTAATATGGATTGTTCAATACGGCTGCAGATTTTTCACTCATTCAACTGCTCATTAATTTACTAAAACTACTGATCTAAAAGGCTTAAAAAAACATGCTATAATTCTAAAGACAAAGTAACATGCTTACACATTACATCAAATTATGGTAAATAAGATTCGTCAATACTCCTTCATCATGGTACTTGTAATTACAGGTACTCTGATCATTTCTGCGTTTGCCTACTCAACTAAAATCGCACATGACGTGGCAGATATTCATGCGCCACTGGTCGACGCAGCAATGGAAATTAAGTTTGAGCTGGCTTTAGCCCACCTTCAGTTTGAAGAACACATTATTGGTGACCGGTTTTCTTCAATAGATGGTGTGATTGGTCACCTTGAGCAGGCTAAATGGTATGCATCCGCGATGCTGTCAGGAGGCCAAAATTCTGAAGGCATATACATTCCACTCGAAGATCATGAACTGCGTAAAGGAATCATATCTGTCATTGAGGGGCTCACCCAATTTCACACTTTAATACAAACCCGTCTCTCTACCAGCAAGTCAGTGCAAGCAGACAGTGATGTTGACTATCAGATTGATGCACTGTTTGAAGAAACTTTGGAAAAAGCTGATACTGTTGAAAATGTGCTGTTGTCGATCCTTGTAAAGAAGCGGACTCTGCAAAGGAAGATTGACTACAGTATATTCACATTTTTGACTGTTTTATCTGTCATAGTTTTAATATATTTTATCAATAGTCGACGTGTTGAACTGGCGCTTATACGGCAGCTTAACGAAATGGCCATGTACGATGAATTAACCGGCATCCCTAACCGCCGAAGCTTTAATGCAACCCTCTCCAATGAATGGGACCATGCTCTAAGAGCCCAATATCCATTATCGCTGGTCATCTGCGATATTGACTGTTTTAAACAATATAATGACACATTAGGGCATCTGGCTGGTGATGAATGCCTGAAGGCTGTTGCAGGAGTGTTGCAAAGTGTCTTACAGCGTCCGGTTGACAGCATTGCCAGGTATGGCGGTGATGAATTTACATTTATTTTACCTTTTACAGATGCAGCCGGAGCAAGAAAAATGGTTGATACACTCCATAGCAAACTCAGCATAAAGAAAATTCCTCATCCTGATTCGGATCTGTCGGATTATGTGACGCTGAGTGCGGGCGTTACATCGCTTATACCAGGCGTAGAACATTCTGCTATCGAATTAATTTCAGTAGCAGACGATGCGCTATACCGGGCCAAGCAGGAGGGACGAAACCGAGCGTGCTTTGGAGTATTTAGCTAAGCATGTAAAAAAAGCCCCCTGCTTATGCAGAGGGCTTTGAGATTTCACTGGTAAAAGTCAGGCAGCCAGTCGCTCAATTCTCTCAATATCACCAGCATGATCGATCTCGGCCATTTCAAGATCATACCTTGTCTGCAAATTCATCCAGAACTGCGCTGTTGTTCCAAACACCTTACCCAGACGCATTGCCGTGTTTGCAGTGATCGCACTCTGCCCGGATACGATTGCTCCAATCCTCTGCGGATTCATATGCGTCAACTGGGCAAGCCTGTACTTTGTAATCTCAAACTCTTCTATAAATTCAGCCAGATGTTCGCCCGGATGAATTGGTGTAACTTTCTTCATTGTATAAGCCTCCAAGCTTTTTCAGTGGTAGTCAGTAAACTCCACTTCTGATGCTCCATCATCCCAAACAAAGCAGATGCGATACTGGTCGTTCACACGAATGCTGTGTTGGCCTTCTCTGTCACCCTTCAATGGCTCAAGGTGATGTGATGGTGGCACTCTCAAATCCTCAAGGCGTGCCGCTGCATCAATACGATCAAGCCTCATTTTTACCCTACGAATCAAGTCAGCAGGAATCTTGCGGGAATGTTCTCCAACAAACACCTTTGCTGTCTCTTTGCATTTGAAGCCCGTGATCACACAGTTGATAGTAATGCAGTACATTATTAATGTCAATCGTTATTAATGAAAGGCATTACTATGTTAGAATTGATACCAGAAAGAAAAAGCCCCCTGCTTTCGCAGAGTATTGATTGCAGAAGCCCTAACGTAAAAGGGCAGAGTAACACTGAGTTACCCTGCCCTCTATTGTTTGGTGGCGCTTCAGGGACTCGAACCCCGGACACCCGGATTATGATTCCGGTGCTCTAACCAGCTGAGCTAAAGCGCCATGTTGAGTGCCGTAGCGACCCAACGGAGCGCGCATTGTAAGCAGGCATGGACATTCGTCAATC
>JAJRVG010000106.1 GCA_021545595.1 Zetaproteobacteria bacterium
CCATCACTTGTAGCAGAAGAGATCAGGGCTGGAAGGCTGGTAATTCCGTTTCCCCAGACACTGGCTGATGAGAGTGCTTACTATCTGGTTTACCCTGAAAAATATACAGAAATTCCACGTATTGAGGCCTTTCAAGCCTGGCTTCTGGAGCAGGTCGGCTCACAAGCATAAGCAACCCACCCCGAAGACACAGGGGTCAAGTCTTGCAATCATACATTCGCCCTCCTTATGCTCACACCTACCTTAATTCAAAATGAAAAAAAGCTACAACAAAATGTCGTATTGCAAGACACGACCCCGTTTCCCCCACTCCAAATAATATCAAGTTATGAAAGCCTGACCCCGTTATGTAGAAATGATACCTGTCTTCATCTGTGGAAAAGATGTCAGATCCGCCATTGCCGCGTATCATCACATGATAATAACCGCCTTCGATATGTATCCGCTGTTTACGTGCCATGCAATCAACATAACTACACTCCAAATAATATCAAGTTATGAAAGCCTGACCCCGTTACTGTCAACATTGTCATATAGCTGATGCTGTACCGATATCCACTGTCGCTTGGGAGTAATCGCGTCATCCCCAACGTCTAGCCATCAACACAATCAACCCAATAATCACAACTATTCCGATTAGAGCTCCAAAAGCCTCTCCAATGTTAGTTATTGTTGATTGCTTACTCCACCTATCTAGCAATTGCTTCCGATGTTTCGGTGAAAAGATTCCAACTAAAGCTACTACCCCCTGAAATATTCTAAATATCAGCTCAAAAAATGGCATTTAATTAATCCCTCTCACCTATGGTCTATTTAAACGGGCCAAACAATAACAAATCAATAATCATCTCACTAAAAGGTTTGTTAAGAGTATCCTGCATTAGCTGGTCTGCAGATTCATTAGGATCATCAATAGCCTGCCCATAAAGGGGTCAGGCATGAGTTATTGAGTTGTTTCGGAATAACTTGGACTTGACTTCATCTATCTTTTGCCGAAATTGCATTTCCTTCATTGCTCGCTCCCTAGCCTTCTTCATCTGTAAGCTTAATAGCAGACGGACCCCTGTGCATGCGCCTGAATTACGGCAACAGTTTACTAAATACACTCAACTATCACCCATACCCTCCCATTGTTGATCAGTGTGGAACACTACCAGCAGGTTCCTGCCTTCATATCGCATAAATATGCTATGCGCGGTTCACCGGTCAGGAGAAGAGGTGATCGAATTGTTGTTTAAAAGAACAGCCATGCGGAGAAGGCGGCATGTGAAACACGCCGCCCATCATCATCCGGATGAGAGGATTAGAAGTTCACTCGATAGTGGGCATCAGTCCAGCAGACGGGCAGAGCCTCGCCGGAAGGAAAGACCAGCTCGGATTTCCGGGTATCCACAGGGTCACCCCTCTCCTCACCGGCATGCCGCCTCACACTGATACTCTCCCTGTTTGGATCCATCAATGCAGTTACATCAAGCACTTCGACCAGATCACCGCTACTTTTATCCCGAAGAAACATGACGCCTCCTTCGAGTGGCAATCAATATAACCACCCTACCCCTAGTTAAGCAGGTGAAAGGCAATCTGTCCAAATGGCTGCCGGAAGAGCTCCGGCTTTATGAGCGTGGTGCCAGCAAAACAATGTCGATACGACGATTCTTTTCGCGCCCTTTTGCCGTTTCATTATTGGCAATTGGCTTCTCTTCACCAAAACCAACAGCTGTAATAACCCGCTTACCTTTAAGCTTCTCCACAAAATAACCACTAACAGCCTCAGCACGCCGCTCAGAAAGCTTTTGATTATAATCATTTGCACCCACTGCATCGGTATGGCCCTCAATTCGAATTGCACGGTCACTGAACATAATCATCGCCTCTCCCGCACCATCAAGCATGCCGTAGGTGCTCGGTGGGATCACCGCGCTACCGCTGCGGAAGTTCAGGCTTTTCATACGCAAAATAACATCAGAATCCGGGGTCAACAGAATCTCAACCACATCAACATCAGGGTTAAACATATTGGTTAAGCGCCTGATTTTAGCTTCAGCATCACGTTTGATCTGAAGCTTCCTGCGCAGCTCATTCATGCTGGCAAGATCACCCTCATAAACGCCCAGTTTGGTGTTAAGATCTGCAATAGCCTTGTCTGAATCCCGAAGCTGCTGCTGGTAATTTCTCTCTACCTCCTCAATGGCCTGCTGAAGCATCCGAACCTGCTCCTCTGCATCTGTTGCATTTACAAGATCAACACCCAGATGGTCACCGAGCAGCCGGAGCCGTGCCTCTTCCGCATCAACTCTTGTCTCAATCTCCGCAGGGTTCCTGCTCATACGCTCTCCCAATGCGGCAATTTTCATGGAGCGCCCTGCACTGATCTCACCCCGTTTGGATGCAGCGTACATTTTTACCTGAGCATCAGGGTCGTTTTTAATCAATTTCTCTATTTCCCGCTGTGCTGAAATTGAACCATTCAATGCATTCGGTGAATATTTTCTTGCATGCACCTTTCTTGCTGCAGCAATCCCTTTTGAGATCGGGCGTACATACTGTTCACGTGCAGCAACAGCCTGGGCAGCATGAAGGGTAACCTGAGCCTGTTTTGCCCTCGCCTTTGCCTTCACCATATTGTCATCCTCTACCGCTTCGACTACATGGCTAAAATCACGCTCTGCACGTTCGACCAGGTCTGCCCGCAGATGCTTAGGATCCGTCATCTGCATCCGATCACGGGATTCAACCAGTTGTGGGAGCTGGGTGGTAAGCTTCTGTGATGTTTTCATCGCCTTCTCAATATAAGCGGCACTCTCATCCAGAGAGGATCTCGCCTTCTCATGCTTGCCCGAAGAGATATAGTTTTTTGCATCATCCAGTGCTTCCCGTGCCCTGGTATAATTGCCGGGTGAGAATTCAACAGCACGGAACTGCTCCGCCTCAGCCATACGCTTCTCAACCTCTTCAATGGTGACTGCCTGAGCGGCAGTTGCACAGAGCATCAACACAAGAGCCATCAACAAACGAACAGATTTAATATTAAACATAGCAAACCTCACAAAAATATATCCGCGCCATACTGAAACGAAGATCCCTACAGGCAGTGACATCAATCACAAAACAGAACTTTAAAATTATACCTAAAAAGCCATTTAATCCAATGCTTTAAGAATCGCTTCACATGCCTTTTTGGCATCATCAAAAAACATCATGGTTTTATCCATGTAGAAGATATCATTATCCAGACCTGCGTAACCCACAGAGAGAGAACGCTTCACCACCAGAATATGCTCAGCCTTCCCCACATCAAGAATCGGCATACCGTAGATCGGGCAGGAGGGGTCGGTTCTGGCGGCAGGGTTGGTAACATCGTTGGCACCAAGAACCAGTACCACATCCGTCTCGGCAAATTCGGGGTTAATTTCATCCATCTCACAGACAATATCGTAGGGAACATCAGCCTCTGCCAGCAGAACATTCATATGGCCGGGCATGCGCCCCGCAACCGGATGTATGGCAAACCGAACCTTCACACCGGAGGCAATCAACTTATCCACCACCTCTTTCAAAGCATGCTGTGCACGGGCAACTGCCAGCCCATAACCCGGAACCACCACCACACTGCGTGCATTTTTTAGCAGAAATGCCGCATCCTCTGCCGCACCTGTCTTTACAGGGCGGTCTCCAGTCGGTCCGGCAGAACTACCGGAGGCAGCCTGGCCACCAAAGCCACCCAGCAGCACATTAAACAGTGAGCGATTCATCGCCTTGCACATAATGTAGGAGAGGATGGCACCTGAAGAGCCAACCAGTGCGCCGGCAATAATCAGCATATTGTTGCTGAGTGTGAAGCCAATGCCCGCAGCAGCCCAGCCGGAGTAGGAGTTGAGCATCGAAACAATTACCGGCATATCGGCACCGCCAATCGGAATGATCAGCAACACACCCAATATTAGAGCAATTCCCAACATCAGCAGGAATGCCTCCCAACTCTGATTCATGCAGAACAGAATACCTGCACCAATCATCACAAGGCCGAGTAACAGATTAAGCAGATGCTGCCCCTTGAAGGTGACAGGCTTACCGGAGAGCAGCCCCTGGAGCTTGGCAAAAGCAATAATGGATGCTGTAAAGGTGATCGCACCGATAAAGGTGCCAAGGAAAAGTTCAATTCGACTGGCGAGATGCAAACCACCGGTAGCATCAGCAATACCGTAAGCTGAAGGATCATAAAATGCTGAGACCGCAATCAATACAGCAGCAAGACCAACCAGTGAATGCATAAAAGCGACCAGCTGTGGCATATGGGTCATTGGAATTTTTCTGGCAACTGAACCACCGATCAATCCGCCCACTGCCAATGCAGCAAAGATCCGGCCATAATTCTGTACACCGGGAAGCTGCAGCGTCACCACAATGGCAATCAGCATGCCAATCATGCCAAACAGGTTACCACGACGGGATGATTCCGGAGATGCGAGCCCTTTCAGGGCAAAGATGATCAATACTGCAGCGATCA
>JAJRVG010000107.1 GCA_021545595.1 Zetaproteobacteria bacterium
AAGATGGTATGTGAACTGTTCGGCATGCCATGGAATCATCAGGCTCCCCTTTGAACCGAAGCCGTTAAAGATACCCAGTTGAGTATGTTCGGGGTGGAGACCGATAAAGGGTTGCCTGTCCTTTGTGCCGGGGCGGACACCGGCCATATGGTTTGTAACCCTGACAGCAGGCCTGGCCAGAAAGATATCTCCCAGAGCATCCAGCAGCTCCCGTTCTGCATCTTCCGTGGGCGTTTCATTGAGTTCATTCCGATCATAGGTTGCTCCAAGCTTGAAGGTTTCTCTATTGATGGGCAGGAGCCATTTTCCCCGATTGACCATCTGCGTTGGAGTCGTTGAATCAGTCGAAAGTGTAAGAATTTCCCCTTTGGCAGGCCGGAATGGCAGCCAGTCGAACCATGGATTCTTCTGGCCGCGCCACCCTTCACAAAAGATAATCCTGTCAGCCTGAACACCCTGCCACTGGATGCTCTCTGATTCGATACTGACATCGCCATAAAGGAGTGGAGCTTCGATCAGGATTTCCTGCTCCTGGAACCACTGCTGCAGCGTGTCCAGCATGGTGTTGGTGTCCAGGTAGCCTGTTTGATGCTGGAGGAAAGCTCCGTGGTCCATATTAATATCTGAATCATTATGCAGTTCATGACTGATATAGGCGTGGTAGGCGGGATTCCGGGTACGATTTTCCCATATGGCCTTCTCTTTTTCGGAGCGGAAAACCCGGAGCATTTCGCGCTTATGCAGGATGGTGATACCAAACCGCACTTCAATATCGTGGTAAAAGTGCCGAGCTGATGCCAGCAGCTCTTTGATACCCTCCTGCAGTACCAGCCTCTGACCGGTAACCGGGTTAATCAGGCCGGCAGCCACACGTGAAGCGGAAGGGGCGGAAGGATCACTGACAAGAAGAACCTTCTGACCGGCGAGTGTCAGCCTGTAGGTAAGAATAGAGCCGGCCAGACCGGCTCCAACGATGAGCACATCATGCGAACGGGTCACTCAGTTACAAACTGTTTTTTAAACCGCTTGAGTCCATTGGCTTCAAGCTCATCCACAGGAATAAAACGAAGTGCTGCTGAGTTGATACAGTAACGAAGTCCGGTTGGCTGCGGACCATCATTGAAAACATGGCCGAGATGTGAGTCAGCATGCCTGCTGCGAAGTTCAACCCGGCGCATGAAGAGCAGGCGATCCTCTCTCTCAACAATATTTTCCGGAACAAGAGTCCTGCTAAAGCTTGGCCAGCCCGTACCGGATTCGAACTTGTCTCTGGAACTGAACAGAGGCTCGCCTGAGATTATATCGACGTAGATGCCAGCTTTCTTATAATCCCAGTATTCGTTGTCAAAGGGTGGTTCAGTCCCGTTTTCCCGTGCCACTCTGAACTGCATGGGTGTAAGTTGCTCTCTTAATATCTGGTCTGACGGGCGCGTCCAGTCATTCATGGAAAACTCCTCGGCAACAGCCATGGTCGAAAATAGTAATGTTGCAATGATAATTAATAGATGATCTGTTTTCATATTAAGGCAAGTCGAATTCATTTGACGGTTTCTTACAGTCGCAGCTTTGGCGGCAGGATATTCTATCTGTCGCTCCTGCGCCGGATTGGCTGGCAACTCTGCGCTACCATCAAGCAGATTCAACCATCGATTCCATGCTCTGGCATATGTCGAGGATGAGGAGAGACCAAAGCCATTACGGTCAAGTTCTGATGACAGGCATATGAGCATTGCCCCAACTCAACTCACTGATAGCTCATCAATGCTGAAATCGCCATTGATGAGTGCCTCTTTTTTCTGTTTTGGAAGCTTTTTGACGGCAGCCTCGATTTTCAGGGCGGAAGACCTGTCACCAATCGCACTGCTGAACACCAGCTTCAATCTCCTTCTGCCACGAAGAAATTTGGCTCCTCTACTGTTTCTGTGTTCGCCAAAGCGCCTGCTCACATCGGTGGTGATGCCTGTATAGAGGTGGCCGTTATCCAGACGGATCAGATAGAGATGCCAGGTTGCTTCATTCAAAATCGGCATGCCGTATTTAAACCCAATTTGCCGCTAATGGACAGGATATTGGGATGAGACGTCAGGTCTGTGGATACTCAGCTCTGTTCAAAGATTCGCCTTAAAATGTGCTACACTGAGAGTAGAGGGCGCATGTTATGAGTGGAACAAAATCACTGTTTCCGGAAGGTGAAGCGTTTCGCCAGGCGGTTCGCTGGATTGCGGAGATGCATGCCTACGATCTGGCCACTATTGAAGAGGCTTGCCAGCGTTATGACCTTACGCCTGCAGAGGAGGAGTTCATGATGCGCCACTTTCTCAATGCTGACCATAAAGAGGTATGTGACCAGCCATAGCGCCTATGGCCCGTCCAGCAGTTTTTCTTTGAATTGATAGCCGGGCTGCCGATTGCTCTGGTTGGGCTATAATAGGGGTAGATATTTCAGGAGGTGGCCTATGGACAGAACCTGGATACTTGTTGCTGATAAGAGCCATGCAAAGCTCTACACCATGAATGGCCGGGCCGGAGACCTGACCCTTAAGCAGGAGTGGGATCATGAAGCATCCCGCAAGCATGAACAGGAGTTGACCAGAGATCTTCCCGGACGGACATTTGATCGAATGGGCGATGCAAGGCACGCCATGGGCCAGCCGGTTGATCCAAAAGATCATGAGGCTGAGGTATTTGCGCAGCAGCTGATCAATGAGGTGGATCGGGGACGCAAGTCCAATAAATTTGCTCACCTCTCTCTGGTGGCTCCACCGGAGTTTCTGGGGCTTCTGCGAAAACAGTGCAGCCCGGCACTTGGGCAGCTTGTTTTGGATGAAGTGGATAAAAATCTTGTGTTTGAAGATTCAGAAACGGTTCGGGACCATCTCCCAGGCGCACTGTAGCGACTGACGATCAATCCGATGGGAGAGAGTTTCAGGCTCTTCCCGAACCGGCCCTCTGTTCTCTTGCTTTGGCTTCCAGCAGGTGAAACTCATCACCCCTGAGCACCACCTCACCGCCGCAACCTTTGCAGTTGTTGCCAAAGCCTGAGAAGGGGAGTGTTTTAGGCCTTTTACACCCAGGACAGAGGCCTCGACGTGCTCTGAACGGCAGAGCCAGCAGGCAGACTGCCATGATGATTGAGGTGATGATTCCGGTCATCGGCATGAAGAGTGTAAGTGCCATGGATGCACCCCACACCGGCAGGGTGAAAAGAATGATACGAACCGGGGCAGGGGATGTTGGAGACGTGGCAACAGTTTTACGAACGGAGTGGCTCATGCGGGCAACGCTAATCAGCGGGTTGTTCAGTGAGAAGGTTTTCCGAAAGGTGAGACCTGCTCATCGCCCTCGGCAACACCGGCTGCATCAATAGCATTTTTTTCAAATATTTTTTTCTCTTTGCCGGGAACCGGTGTCGGTTGGATGGATTTTTCACAGCCTGCAAGCAGCAGGAGTATGGCGATGAATGCGATTCGGATCATGACATTGATGCTAAGCTGTCCACAAGTATTGTTCAAAGCATACATTACCAACCCTGTTGGTAGTGGTGTGGCGTTATAGCTTGTATATCTCATGATCAGCACTAAGATCGCCGATTTTTAAGCTATATCCACGTTTTATGGGATGATAAATTGATTTCTACATCCGGTATCACAATGCAGTTTGGGGATAAACCCCTGTTTGAAAACATCTCGGTTAAGTTCGGGGATGGCAATCGTTATGGCTTGATCGGTGCAAATGGTTGCGGCAAGTCCACACTGATGAAAATTCTGGGCGGTGACCTGACTCCAACATCAGGCCATGTGAGCATCGGTCAAAATGACCGGATGGGTAAATTGCGACAGGATCACTTTGCTTTTGAAGAGAAGACAGTTCTCGACAGCGTGATGATGGGCTTTGAGAAGCTATGGAAGATCAAGGAGGAGCGCGACCGCATCTATGCACTGCCTGAGTTTTCGGAAGAAGATGGTATGCGTGCCGGTGATCTGGAGAGTCAGTTTGCCGATCTGGATGGCTACAGTGTAGAATCGAATGCGGGTGAATTGTTGCTCAGTATGGGTATCCCGGTGGAAGAGCATTTCAGCTTGATGAAATCCATTGCTCCCGGCTGGAAGCTGCGCGTCCTGTTGGCACAGGCGCTGTTCGGTGACCCCGAGATTATTCTATTGGATGAGCCGACCAACAACCTTGATATTGATGCCATTCGCTGGCTGGAAGGGGTAATCAACGAACGTAACTGCACGATGATCATCATTTCGCATGACCGGCACTTCCTGAACAGTGTATGTACTCACATGGCTGATATTGATTATGGGGAGTTGCGCATCTATCCGGGCAACTACGACGATTATATGGAGGCTGCCTCGCTGGTTCAGCAGCAGCTACTGACCGAAAATGCCAGGAAAACAGAGGAGATTCAGGAACTTCAGGCCTTCGTCCGTCGTTTCTCGGCCAATGCATCCAAGGCCACTCAGGCACAATCACGAGCCAAGAAGCTTGATAAAATCAAGCTGGATGAAGTCAAACCCTCGAGTCGTGTGAGCCCATTTATTCGTTTTACTCAGGATAAAAAGCTTTATCGTAACGTGCTGGAACTGAAGGGTCTGAGTAAGAGCTTTGATGAACAACCACTGTTTGAAAAGTTTGATTTGAGGATTTCTGTGGGCGAGCGTGTAGCTGTAATCGGTCCCAACGGTATTGGCAAGACCACACTGCTGCGCTGTCTGGCGGGTGATATGGAGGCAACCAGCGGCACTGTCAAATGGTCGGAGAATGCGAATATTGGCTATTATGCTCAGGATCATTCGGCTGATTTCGCAGAGAATGTAATCCTGTTTGACTGGATGGCCCAATGGAAGAAGAGAGAGCACGGTGAACAGGAGATACGGGGCAATCTCGGGCGGATGCTCTTCTCCAAAAACGAGATTAAAAAATCGGTCAGAGCACTCTCCGGTGGTGAGCAGGGGCGGATGCTGTTTGCCAAGTTCATGTTTCAGAATCCCAATGTTCTACTGCTTGATGAGCCGACCAACCACATGGACATGGAGTTTATCGAATCACTCAATACGGCGCTGGAAAATTATGAGGGAACTCTGATTTTTGTCAGTCATGATCGTGAGTTTGTCTCCTCACTGGCCACACGCATCATTGAACTGACACCGGATGGCATCGTTGATTATCACGGTACGTATGAAGAGTACCTGAGCAGTCAGGGTGTTGTTTAAATTCACAGTGATTTGCAACCCTCCCCTAAAGTTAGGCCATTCATAATACAAAGCCTTCGTACACTTTGCAGAGTGACCAGCATCAGATTCGCCAAGGCATAGGGGTGTGCATGCGCTAACCTGAACTTGGCATAACCTCCCAAATCAGGTGCCAGTCAATACTCGATTTCCCCTATCTGCACGCATTGGATTTTTTACACATGGTACTGCCATCGATGTTTAAACAGCCATCACCTCTGGCCCGGTAGTTAAGGCTACTACTGTTGCCATTGCTGTACTGCACATAAATGGTGCCGCTGTTTTGATCACCTTCAACACTCCAGTTGCCCTGTCCGCCGCTCTGGCTGGCATTACCCCATGCCATGGTTTCATTGCCTCCCGAATCGTAGCCATGGCCTGAATAACTCGATTCGGAGCTGTCGAAATAAGTGCCATCCAGACAGAGGCCAATGCTGCGCTCGGTCGAACCGGAATACCCCCACCATGATCCTGCCAGGTCTCTAGCTATTTGTGAGTTCAGAGAGCCGCTGTCTTTATGTCTGCCTTTGCTGCCATGCTTGCCGGTTGATTTGCCGACTTTGGAATAATCCATACGCCCCTTGGGATCACTTAAATCAATATCCAGGCGCTTCTCTCCGGATTTCACGAACACCTTGCGCTGGGCTTCACCAACTCTGATATAGTATTTTCCCGGCTTCACATCAGAAAATGAATATTTTCCAAAGAGGTTTGTTGTCTCCTCATCTACAACTTCGTCACTGTTGCGGTCAACCAGCTCAACATCCAGAAACATCCCCGGGGTGCCCGAATCAATCCCGACAAAACCCCAGACTGAGCCCGCAGTGACGGTCAGCGGGCACACCAGCACAGTGATACAAAAGATGGTTGCCACAGGAATTAACCGGTTCTTGAAATACTGGAATATAGTCATAGCTCACCCCCTGTTACATAGATGCCTGCGTGGATTGTAGCAAAAAATATGCAGGTTTGCTGTCATATCCTCCGGTATGGTGAAAATGTTGAAATTCGGGGGATATAATGTCAAATTCAGTCAATATCCCAGATTCGGCTGTAGCCACCTCTCGGCCTCCTCAACACTCATACCTTTACGTCTGGCATAATCCTCTACCTGTTCACGATTAATGTTGCCGACGGTGAAGTATTTCGCCTCAGGGCTGGCAAAATAGAGCCCGGAGACGGATGCGGCGGGGTACATGGCATAGCTTTCGGTCAAAGAGGTGCCAATGTTGGTTTCCGCATCCAGCAGTTGCCAGAGCGTACCTTTCTCGGTGTGTTCCGGGCATGCAGGATAGCCGGCGGCAGGGCGGATACCCTGATACTTCTCACGAACCATCTCTTCACTGGAGAGCGATTCGGTTTCTGAGTATCCCCAATGAGTTTTGCGGACATCCAGATGCATCTTCTCAGCCAGCGCCTCAGCCAGACGATCTGCCAGCACCTTCACCATGATGGCATGATAATCATCATGATCTTTTTGGAATTCGACAGCTTTGGCTTCCGCCCCAAAAATGGAGACGGCAAAGCCACCCATATGGTCGGCACCGCTATGGGCCACAAAATCGGCGAGGCAGAGGTTGGCACGGCTGTCCTTTTTGTCCTGCTGCTGGCGCAGGAAGTGGAAACGGGTGACTTCAGATGTACGGGTCTCATCGCTGTAGACAATGACACTGTCATCATCTGTGGCGTTGGCAGGGAACAGGCCGATGACCGCTTTGGCAGTGAACCACTTCTCTGCAATGATCGAATCCAGCATACTCTGGGCATCGGCAAAAATCTTGCGGGCCTCTTCACCCTTCTTTGCATCATCCAGAATACGCGGGTAGGCGCCATTGAGTTGCCAGGCGCTGAAGAAGGGTGTCCAGTCGATGTAGTCACGTAACTCACTGATGGGGACGTCATCAAACACGCTTACACCGGGGCTGTTTGGAGCAGGGGGGATATGCCCCTCATCAATCTTCACACAGTTTGCGCGTGCATTGGCCAGTGAGAGAAACTCGGTCTGGCGGTTCCTCCCTTCATGCAGGAGGCGCACCTTCTCATACTCCTCACGGGTATCTTTCACAAAAGAGTCACGGTTGACTTCGGAAATCAGGTTCTGAGCCACACCAACGGCCCGTGAGGCATCTTTCACCCAGATAATGGGCTCATCGTACTCCGGAAGGATTTTTACAGCTGTGTGTGCCTTGGAGGTGGTGGCACCACCGAGCATGATCGGCGTGGTGCGGTCGAGCCGTTTCATCTCTTTGGCAATATGCACCATCTCATCCAGTGAAGGCGTGATCAGGCCGGAGAGACCAATAATATCCACATTATGCTTTTGCGCCTCTTCAAGAATGGTGGTGGCAGGAACCATGACACCGATATCGATCACCTCAAAATTATTGCACTGCAGCACGATACCAACAATATTCTTGCCGATGTCATGAACATCACCCTTTACGGTGGCCATCAGGACTTTGCCGTTGGAGGCGTTGCCACCGGCCTTCTCCTTTTCAATAAACGGCATCAGCCAGGCCACTGCCTTTTTCATCACGCGGGCGGACTTCACTACCTGCGGCAGGAACATCCTGCCATCACCAAAGAGG
>JAJRVG010000108.1 GCA_021545595.1 Zetaproteobacteria bacterium
GAACACTATTCTGAACAAGCGCGAAGGCTACCGGGCTGCCTATGATGACTTCGATCCGGTAAAAGTAGCAGCCTACGATGAGGTGAAAGTAGCGGAGCTATTAAATAACGTCGGAATTGTACGCAACCGCCTGAAACTGCGCGCCTCAATCAACAACGCTCAACACTTTCTCGAAGTGCAAAAGGAGTTCGGCACTTTTGATGCCTATATCTGGGGTTTTGTGAACAACAAAACGATCATCAACCAATTCCAGGAGATGTCAGAGGTGCCTGCTACCAGCCCTGAGTCGGATGCGCTGAGCAAAGATTTGAAAAAACGGGGATTCAAGTTTGTTGGCCCAACCATCATCTATGCACATATGCAGGCCATCGGCATGGTCAACGACCATCTCATTACCTGCTTCCGACACAGTGAACTGGCTACAATTTAAAGTCTGTTAACGCTAAACCTTTGTAAGCCATGGAAATAATCGCCTCCACTGATACCGTAGCGTCATGAAACGTTTTATTACGCTTATTCGACACGCCAAATCAGATTGGGGCCATCCGGAACTCTCAGACTTCGACAGGCCACTTAATGGCCGTGGTGAGAGGGATGCCCCTTTTATGGGGGAGAAACTGGCTGAAAAACTGGGTGAGTTTGATACCCAGATCGAACTCATGCTTGCCAGCCCGGCCAATCGGGCAATGGCTACTGCCAGAGTGGTGGCTGATGCCATTGACTACCCGGCTGAGAAGATAGAGACAGACCCCGACCTGTATCTTGCATCCTCCACAGAGCTCCTGCATGCACTTCAATCTGTTGATGACGGTATCCACCACACCGCCCTGGTCAGCCACAACCCCGGTCTGACTACGCTGGTCAACAGCCTTGGCAGCCAGTACATTCCCAACCTGCCAACTTGTGGAATCATGATTATTGAAGCTGATATCACATCGTGGGAACAGCTGCAGGCAAGTAGTGGACATAGCATCGACTTCCTCTATCCCAAACGTTTTTAACACACCCATAAAAGGCTTCCTGCCTTTTACTTTTACCGCTCCGCCGGCGCATGTCCGCCTATGCTCACGAACTCATGACATTCGCTCGCCGCACGTCCATGTGCGGATCGATTGTGCCCCCCCCCCCTTGAAATAAAATGGGCTTACCCCCATATAGTCTGAAACATATTTAAAAACTGAGAGGAACCCATGAGTGAAACAACCAAAGAGACATTAAGTTTTCAGACTGAAGTAAAGCAACTGCTGGATCTGATGATCCACTCACTCTACTCCAATAAGGAGATATTTCTTCGTGAACTGATCTCCAATGCATCCGATGCAGCCGATAAACTTCGCTTTGAGGCCACCACCGATGATGCCCTGTTTGAAGGCAACTCCGACCTGCATCTGTTTATCGGCATTGATAAAGAGGCCCGCACCATCACCGTCCGTGACAACGGCATTGGCATGAATCGTGACGAGGTGATTGAAAACATCGGCACCATCGCCCGTTCAGGTACCAAAGAGTTTTTTGGCCAGCTCACCGGTGATCAGGAGAAAGATGCACACCTGATCGGCCAGTTTGGTGTCGGCTTCTACTCATCATTTCTGGTAGCGGACAGAGTCACCCTGACAACACGTCGCGCAGGCCTGACCGGTGAACATGGTGTTCGCTGGGAATCAACTGGTGATGGTGAATATTCACTTGAGACCGTAGAGAAGGCTGAGCGTGGAACGGAGATCACGCTGCACCTGCGTGAAGATGCAGATGAGTTTCTGGAACCGTTCCGTCTCCACTCAATCATTCATAAATATGCGGATCATATCCCCTTCCCTATTCGTATGCTTGGTGAAGCTTCAGCCACAGAAGAGGGTGAAGTCTCTCAGCCTGAAATCGAGACCGTTAACCAGGCATCCGCTCTCTGGACACGTCCGAAATCTGAGCTTAATGAAGAGGAGTACAACAACTTCTACAAGCATGTTTCCCACGATTTCGAAGAGCCTCTGGCACGCATCCATCAGAAGCTTGAAGGTAAATATGAGTATACACTGCTTCTCTATCTACCAAAAAAAGCCCCGTTTGATCTCTGGCAGGCTGAAGCTAAACATGGTGTAAAACTGTACGTACGGCGTGTGTTCATCATGGAAGCCAACGAAGAGCTGCTTCCCCGATATCTCCGCTTTGTTCGTGGCGTAATGGATTCCAACGATCTTCCACTCAACGTGTCGCGTGAAATTCTGCAGAAGAGCCCTGCCATGGACGCGATGAAAAAGGGTGCGACCAAACGCATTCTCTCTCTGCTTGAGGATATGGCCAAAAACAGTCCTGATGACTATGCATCCTTCTGGGGTGAGTTCGGTAATGCTATCAAAGAGGGTGTGATTGAGGATTTTGCCAACAAAGAAAGGGTTGCAGCACTACTGCGTTTTTCTTCGACAGAGTCCGATGAACAGAGTGTTTCACTTGCCGACTATGTTAGCCGCATGAAAGAGGGGCAGGAGAAAATTTACTACATCACCGCTGAGAGTCTGACTGCTGCCAAAGGTAGCCCGCATCTTGAGCTTTTCCGTAAAAAAGGTGTTGAGGTTCTGCTGCTCTCTGACCGGATCGACGAGTGGCTCACATCGAACCTCAATGAGTTTGATGGCAAGTCACTACAATCTGTAGCCAGGGGTGAGGTCGATCTCTCCGGCATCGCATCTGACGGCAAGAGTGCCGAAGAAGATGCCAAAGAGGCCGAGGAGAAGGCAAAAAGCGCCGGGCCTGCGGTTGAAAAGATCAAAAAAGCACTGGGTGATCGGGTGAAAGATGTCCGTATCACCAATCGCCTGACTGAATCCCCCGCCTGTCTTGTGGCCGATCAGTTCGACATGAGCGGTAACATGGATCGTATTCTGAAACAGCTGGGTCAAAATGCTCCGGGCATGAAGCCGATTCTGGAGATCAATCCGGATCATGCGATAGTGAAACGTCTGGCCAAAGCAAGGAAAAAGGAGCTGATCAATGATCTCTCTTCCATCCTCCTTGATCAGGCACTGTTGGCCGAAGGTGCGTTGCCGGACGATCCGGCCGGATTTGTCCGAAGAATCAACGAACTGTTAATTAAGTAAACAACAAGCCATAATAAAAGGGAGCGTTATCGCTCCCTTTTTTGTTTGCTCCGAATGACTGCTTCGGCATTTAGCTGGCGCGGTGTAGCACCAGTTTCTTTCGATACTCCTCAGGATTTTTGGTCTGGATCATCGCCCCGCCACGAGGATAGAGCGCATCAAAGAGTCGAGAGACCCAGAAACGGAGTGCGCCAAGTCTGAGCAGCACCGGGAGAGCAGCCTTCTCGGCATCACTCAGTAGACGAAGCTCCCCATACCCCTTAAGAAATGCCTGCATACGAGCCTGATCATCTTCACCCGGTAACACAGCCTGCGCATGGAGTGAAATGGCAACATCCATGGCGTAAGCGGCATCATGGGCATAATAGAAATCAATAATGCCGGTCACCTCATCACCCTCGAAAAGAATGTTGTCGACAAACAGATCGCCGTGAATCACACCGGCAGGAAGATCGAATGTCTGCTCTTTCTGAAAAGCCAGCTCATCAAACAGTAGCATGGCTGAGCCTTCACCATAACGCTTCTCAACATCAGCCATCATTCCACCAATCCTGTCGGACAGCCACTCCATGCCGGTCGGACTGCTGCGATGCTCAGGAAACTCCCTGCCTGCCAGATGCAGTTGTGCCAGCGCCCGCCCGGAGGATCGCAGTTGTGCGAGGTTTAGTTCATCCAGTGTTCGCCCTGGAAGGCATGAAATAATACACCCCTTTTTACCATGGGTATCAAAGATTAGTTCACCATCTTGTCTCACCATCACATCGGGACAGGAGAGGCCGTGATGTGACAGATATTTCATCAGTCGCATGAAGTAAGGCAGCTCATCATCAGCCATGCGCTCAAAGATGGTGAGTACATAACGGCCGGAGTTTGGGCTACCCTGGGTATCAATAAAGAAGTTGCTGTTTTCAATACCTGCGGCGATGCCTTCAAAACTACGCAGAGTACCCAGTTCATAGCCGTTTAAAACGGCTTCAAAATCGGGTCGGGAAAGTTCGGTATAAACAGACATTCCCGAAGCGTAGTTTATTGGAAGTTATTTGCCATAGATAACCCGAAAATAACCACAAAGAGGCAAAGGCACAAAAAAACCATTTCATCTATTTGTATTCTTCGTACCTCTGTGCCTCTGTGGTGAAAAAAGTCTTCTTTTTGATTACTGTTCCGTGGTTGTCCACGCCCCCCCCAACAGGTAGCGTGCGCAACTCATTATGCGACGTTTTATGGATAATATTACCGATGGATAACATCATCATTCGGGGTGGAACCCCCCTGTCAGGAACCGTTGAGGCAAGTGGCGCAAAAAACGCAGCGCTCCCACTTCTGGCAGCATCCATTCTGGCAGACGGTCCGGTTGTCTATCACCGTATTCCACACCTGAAAGATATCACCACCATGATGACCCTGATCTCCTATCAGGGTGCTGAGGTGACATTCGATGATCAGGCCCGCATTCATATCGACACTACCTGTGCAACCAAACCCGAAGCACCTTATGATCTGGTCAAAACCATGCGCGCATCCGCCCTTGTGCTTGGCCCGCTTCTGGCCCGTTTTGGGGAGGCCAGAGTCAGCCTGCCAGGCGGTTGTGCCATCGGCGCACGCCCTATCGACATGCACCTTAAAGGGCTTGAGGCAATGGGGGCAAAGATCAACGTTGACCATGGCTATGTGGAGGCGCGCGCGCCCAATGGTCTGAAAGGCACACGAATTGTTTTTGATCAGGTCACTGTGACCGGTACCGAAAACCTGATGATGGCCGCTGTGCTGGCCAAGGGTGAAACAGTGCTTGAAAATGCGGCAAGGGAGCCGGAGGTGGTTAATCTTGCTGTCTCCCTGCGTCAATTGGGGGCAGACATTGAAGGCGATGGCAGCCACCGGATCACTGTTCGTGGCGTCGATTCCATCAGTGGCGGCCACATGACTGCCATCCCGGATCGCATTGAAGTCGCTACCTACCTGGCTGCGGCACTGGTCACACAGGGTGATGTAAAGGTCACCATGGCTGAAGCCGATGATGTTGAAGCCTTTCTTGCACGGGTAAGTGACACCGGAGCATCTGTTGAAACAGGTGAAGGGTGGATTCGATGCAGGGCAAATGGCCGTCTTAAATCTGTGAATATCAGTACCATGCCCCACCCCGGTTTCCCGACCGACCTTCAGGCTCAGTTTATGGCCATGATGGCCATCGCTGATGGCACAAGCACGATCAGTGAAACTATTTTTGAGAATCGTTTCATGCATGTGCAGGAGCTGGTTCGTATGGGCGCAGATATTCAGCTTGATGGTCACATTGCCATTGTAAAGGGTGTTGCAAAACTCTCTGGTGCTCCGGTGATGGCTACAGACCTGCGTGCATCGGCCAGCCTTGTTCTGGCAGGACTTGCTGCAGAGGGTGAGACGATTATTTCCCGTGTTTATCACATTGACCGTGGCTATGAACGTATTGAAGAAAAACTAATGAAA
>JAJRVG010000109.1 GCA_021545595.1 Zetaproteobacteria bacterium
GGAGATTCGTCCGGCTACCACACAGGTGGAAGATTTTGTCTCCGTTGCCAATGAGGTGATTACCAGAGGCTTCCGGGTGCTGGCCACCTGTCTGACCAAGCGTATGGCCGAAGATCTGAGTGAATACATGGGTGATGTCGGACTTAAGGCACGTTATCTGCACTCCGATATTGATACCATTGAGCGAATGGAGATTCTACGTGATCTCAGGCTGGGTGAGTTCGATATCCTGATTGGTATCAACCTGCTACGTGAGGGGCTGGATCTGCCTGAAGTGGCACTGGTTGCCATTTTCGATGCTGACAAAGAGGGGTTTCTGCGCTCGGTTCGCTCGCTAATCCAGACCATTGGGCGGGCTTCCCGCAATGTGGAGGGGAGGGTGATTCTCTATGCCGACAAGATTACCAATTCAATAGAGGTGTCGATGGATGAGACGGCACGCCGCCGCACCAAACAGATCGCCTATAACGAGACGCACGGCATTACACCTGAAACGGTGAAGAAAGAGATCAGAGACATACTGGGCTCTGTCTATGAGATGGATTACGGGCATATCCCTGAGGTTGCCGAGGCTGAAGCGGTCTATAACACACCAGCCGGGAGAGCGCGGCGTATCTCAGAGCTGGAGCGGCTGATGACCGAAGCCGCTGCCGATCTGCGTTTTGAAGATGCCGCCAAACACCGGGATGAGATTGAGAAGCTGAGGGATTAGGCAAATGATCGTTTTTGACGGTGGTTTCAACCGATCGACGTAACAGGTTATCTGAAATGAACAGATAGAGTGTTGAATATCCCAATCCAAATTGTGACCTGGATTCCAGAAAATTTAACTTTGCTGAAGTAGTGTTTGCTGAATTTGGGCGGTTTCCCCGCTCTGGAGGAGCCATGATTGCAAGACGACTGGCCGAATCTGTACTGTTTCTTGAGACAACCTGCCGAACCGATGCGGACAGGGAGTATACCGATGCGATTCACCGCGTGATCGAAGAGCACTCACTGATGCGTGAAGCGCTGGAAGATATCCGCTATCAGTCCAATGCCGAGATCGT
This sequence comes from Zetaproteobacteria bacterium, assembly GCA_021545595.1. GTDB lineage: Bacteria > Pseudomonadota > Zetaproteobacteria > Mariprofundales > Mariprofundaceae > WSZY01. The sequence continues at coordinate 1,050 of JAJRVG010000109.1, forward strand.
CTCTTCACTGGCAGATGCAGCACTACAGCGTACAACTGAGGGCGTTTCGATTGATGCTGAAAGGGCGCTGCGCAACACGCTTTCCAAGCTTGCGGAGACGCTGCCAAGCGATGAGCAGATTCATGAGCTGATCGTTGCAAAATCACTGATCCGTAAAGTTCTCGAGTAGTACCCTTAACATCCGGCCTATCAGCGCTGGAAAGCTCTTCACGCTTGCGTCACACTCTGCCCATGGATGCTCAATCGTCTGCCGCTAACACCGGCGTAGTCCGATCACTGGAACTCCGTGAACTGTCACTCTCCGTGCCGATTTCCGGAGAACATGTCGAGGCGGTTTCTAAAGTCTCTCTGATGCTGAAGCCGGGCAGGGTGCTCGGGCTGGTGGGTGAGTCGGGCTGCGGCAAGTCGCTCACGGCCCAGGCAATGCTGCGCCTGGGCGAACATCAGGGCGTACTCCGAGAGGGTGGAGATATTCTTCTTGATGGTGAGAGCCTCTTCTCCATGGATCAGGAGAGCTTGCGTCACATGCGTGGCGGGTATGTCTCAATGATATTTCAGGAGCCGATGACGGCTCTGAACCCGGTTTTCTCCATTGGCAGTCAGATCATGGAGGTGATTCGTATTCATCTCGATATGAACAGGGACGAAACCACTGCCCGTGCAGTGAAGCTGTTGCACGATGTCGGCATGCAGGATGCTGAAGCAGTGTTGAAACAGTATCCCGATGCGCTTTCGGGCGGTATGCGCCAGCGTGTATTGATTGCGATGGCCATGGCAGCCGACCCCGCCTATATCATTGCCGACGAACCGACTACAGCACTCGATGTTTCGGTGCAGAAACGGATTATCCAGTTGCTTCGGGATCTGCAGCGGGAGCGCAATCTCGGCATGCTGCTTGTAACCCATGATTTTGGGCTGGTCGCCGAGCTGGCCGATGATGTGGCGGTGATGTATGCCGGCCAGATCGTTGAATCAGGAAGTGTGGAGCAGATATTCAACAATCCGACCCACCCCTATAGCCGTGCCCTGATGGGGTGCAGGCCGGAAGTAAGCGAGCCGGGGGGTTCACTGCCGGTCATTGCCGGGCAGGTGCCACCACCGGGAAGCTGGCCATCGGGCTGCCACTTTGCCAAGCGTTGCCCCCTTGCCGACAGCGTGTGTCTTGAGCCAGTCCCTGTTGATGCATGGTCAGGCGAAGGAGGGCATCAGGCCCGTTGTATCCATGTAGAGGAAAAACTTCCTGAGCTGGAGCCTGCCCTGTGAGTGTGCTCAGGGCTGACAGGCTAAGCAAATCTTTTCGCCGTGGCGGCCTCTGGGGCGCTGGTATCAGCCACAAAGCCGTCGATAGTGTCACGTTTGCTTTGAAAGAGGGCGAGACGCTGGCCATTGTGGGGGAGTCTGGCAGTGGCAAATCGACAACAGCGCGTATGGTGATGCGTCTTCTCGAGGCCGATGAGGGCTCTGTGCACCTGCTCGGTGAAGAGATTACCTCGGCAACAGGAAAAGAGCTGCGCATGCTGCGCAAAGATATTCAGATGGTATTCCAGGATCCGTTTGCCAGCCTTAACCCACGCATGAAGATTGTTGAAACGGTCGGTGAGGGGCTGCGTGTCCACCATCCTGAAATGAACCGCCAGCAACGGCGCAAGAAGGTTGCCGAGACGTTAGCCCATTGCGGCATAGGTGAAGAGGCACTGGATCGGTATCCACACCAGTTCTCCGGTGGACAGCGCCAGCGTGTCGGCATTGCACGTGCCCTGATCGTGGAGCCGAAGGTGCTGGTGCTGGATGAGCCGGTATCGGCACTCGACGTTTCGGTTCAGGCTCAGATACTCAACCTGCTGAAGCGTATCCAGCAGGAGCGTAACCTCTCCTACCTTTTCATCTCTCATGATCTCTCCGTGGTTCGTCATGTGGCCGACCGTGTGGCCGTGATGTTTGCCGGCAGTGTGGTTGAGCAGGGTGCTGTTGAAGCGGTGTTTGAAACGCCGCGACACCCCTATACAAAGATGTTGCTGGCAGCTCGCCCGATTGCTCATCCCAATCAGCGGCAGGGTGATAATGGCAATGGTGATCTGGATCGTGAGAGCGTGGCTGACAGTGGTTGTGCATTCCGCCTTCGCTGCCCTTTTGTCCAGGATGACTGCACTGGCTTCGAGGTATCGATTCAGAGTGATGAATCAGAACATACCTTCGCCTGCCTGCATCCGCTGGACAAAAGCTAACCACTGCCGAAGTGCCCTCAACCTTTTCACAACAGATTACGGCTGATTTTCAGCCAGACACGCGACTTGCAGAGGGGATGCCAGGTTATATCTATCGCCAGGAGCAGGTGAAGCTGGCTGAAGAGATTGCTGATGCCTTTGATGCTGGCCGGGTGTTGCTGGCCGAGGCGGAGACCGGAACCGGCAAAACGCTTGCCTACCTGATTCCTGCACTCCGCTCTTCCGAAAAAGTACTGATCTCCACCCATACCAAGGCGCTACAGGATCAGCTAATGCACCGTGATATTCCCGCCCTGCAGAAGGCGATGGGACTGAAACGGCGTATCGCACTGCTTAAGGGACGAAGCAACTACCTCTGCCCGCACCGGCTGAAGAGCTCTGTTGCCAGCCATCAGGTTGAGATGTGGGCCAAGAAGTCGCTGCTGAAAGTGCAGCAGTGGGCGAACAGGAGCAGTGATGGCGATCTCTCCGGCCTGCCATTTGATGTGTTTGAGAAAGGCATCGGCCCGATGGTGACAGCAACGGCCGACCAGTGCGGTGGCAGCAAATGCCCGGAGTGGAATGCCTGTCCGTTGATGAAGGCAAGGCAGCGTGCACAGGAGGCGGATATTGTTATCTCTAACCATGCTCTTCTGCTTGCTGATGCGGCACTGAAATCAGGAGATTTCGGCGAGATTCTTCCCGCTTTTGACAGTTACGTTCTTGATGAGGCACACAGCCTTCCCGATCTGGCCTGCCACCATTTCGGCATTCAGCTTTCGCGTCTGAAGCTGATTCAGTGGCTCAACGATATGCAGGCAGCACTCGATGAACTGGGGGATGAGGCTGCCCTGAAGAAGGATGTGGTTGAGGCAGGGCTACTTGCACTGGATGCCTGGCCCAACAGTGATATGAAGGTGGTCGAGGCTGCCTGGCAGCCACTGGTTGATCTCTCGGCAAGCCGAAGCGGGCGCAGTGAGGATATGGGCAAACTGGCCGAGCGTGCCGATATGATCCGGCAAGATATGGCGGCTGTTGAGAAGCCGTATGACGGCTTTGTGGCCTGGAGTGAGGGGGATGGTGAGCACAAACGCCATATCGTTGCCCCGGTGGAGACCGGCCCTGTGCTTAATGAGCATCTCTGGGAGCGTCCTGCCAGCTTTGTCCTGCTCTCGGCCACACTTCGCAACTCCGGGACATTTGAATATGCGAAGAGCCGGCTTGGTTTCAGTGATGAGAGTTTCAGTGGTGATCTTGTTGAATCATTTCACCCATCTCCGTTTAACTACCAGCAGCAGGCATTGACC
>JAJRVG010000110.1 GCA_021545595.1 Zetaproteobacteria bacterium
AAGTTCAATGGCGTTAAAGCCAACTTCGAGTTACACTTAAAGGAGTGCGAATGGCGATGGAAAAAAGATGCAGACACACTCAGCAAAGAGCTGTGGAAAATACTAAGGGAAGACAGTGCCTGCTAGTCTAGAGCCTAAACAGATGCTGGGGTCGAACCAAGCTAAGTACTTTAGTAGCAATAAGTTACGGTCTAAATGAGGTGTGAATCAGGGCTTAGATGATGCTGAAAGTTCCGGGGGCACAATACATAATTATTGACAAGTGCCAGAATAAATCAACGGGCTCAGACATCGATTGATATAAGTGGTACCGAGGGCCGGAATCGAACCGGCACGGCCGCAAAGCCATTGGATTTTGAATCCAACGTGTCTACCAATTCCACCACCCCGGCATAAGAGAATCTGGTTGCTGGTAAAACGCGCGGAAGCATTGTCTTGGGCACCCATTGTGTCAAGTGTTCCCGTTGCCCATCTGAGAGATGCTCATCTGCTTGCAATCGCCACTGTTGCCATAATACTGATGCGGAAATACTGCTCAATAATGGCCGGGGTGTTCTACCCTTGATTGTTGGGTGTGGCAGCCCTCTCCGGGCTCTGTAGAAGCAATGTTTCGTTTGAGGTGTAGAGTAGGGGCCATGACGCGAAAAAAGTCTCAATCAGTTTCTCAATCAAATCTGGAGTTTGACCAGATCATTGTCGGTGCAGGTGCCGTGGGAAGCGCACTGGCACTGCAACTGAGCGATCTGGGCTATCGTGTTGCTGTCATTGATTCCCAGACCCCCGGCTATCAATCCGGTGATCCGGAGCGGGTGATTGCGCTCTCACATGGTTCCAGATGTTATCTTGAGACTCTTGGCGTATGGCAGGGTGTAGAAGACGCCGGAGCCGGCCTGATTCGTCATATCCATGTAACAGAACCCGGCAATAGAGGCTTTGTCACCATGGACGTTGCTGATGCAAAAGAGATGACTTAAGAGATAGATGCACTCGGGTACGTTGTTGAGATGGGGCACTTGCTGAAGCCTCTGCATGAGCGCATGAAGGGGCGGGTCACTCTGTTTTGTCCGGCATCGATTACAGGGGTCGACTTTGGAGATATGGAGAGGCAGGCAGAGGTTCAGATAAGCCATGAGGGCAAGCGTGTTGTGCTACAGGGCTCACTTCTGATCGGAGCCGACGGCACCAACAGCCAGATACGTCGTATGGCAGGGATCAGGACAAAGGGGTGGGATTACAACCGTTTTGGTCTTGTGCTCTCCGCCAGTTGTGAGCACGGGCATGACAGTGTGGCCTATGAGTGCTTCCGCGAATCGGGCCCGCTTGCTTTCCTGCCGATGGCAGATGGCAGATTCTCCATTGTCTGGGCACTGGCTCCCACCGAGGCGATGCGTCTCTCTACGATGCCCAAGCCGCTGTTTATGAAAAAACTGCAGAAGGCTGCAGGCAGTGATGTTATCGACCGGACTGGTTCCATAACCGGTATTGGAAAAAGGTTCTGTTTTCCACTGGAACTGACCATTGCAGAGCGATATGCCGGGCCTCGTCTGGCGCTGGTTGGCAATGCTGCACACACGCTTCATCCGGTTGCGGGGCAGGGGATGAATCTGGGGCTGCGTGATGTTGCGGTGCTGGCTGAGGTACTGTCAGCTGAGCTGGCATTCAGCGATCCGGGCGCACCGATTCTGATGCAGGCCTATGCGGAAAAGAGACGGCTGGATGTGATGGCAGTCTCCGGCTTTACTGAATCACTCACCAGTCTGTTTGGAATCTCTCTGCCGGGGGCTAAAAAGGTTCGTAGCCACGCATTGGAGATGATGCAGAAAACGGTGTCGGTTCGGACACTGTTGCTTCGCCAGGCTGCCGGAATTGGTCAGGTTGAGTCGATGAAAATGCCAGGAGAGCTGGCGGGAAAAAACAGTGGAAAACGGGCTAAAAAGCGAGTCGGGAATCGGGCTGAAAGGGGTGCAGCATGAGCAGGTCTCTGGAACAGGTTGATCTGATTATTGTTGGCGGCGGCATGGTGGGTATGGCTGCGGCCTGTGCTCTGAAAGATTCAGGCCTGCATGTGGTGGTGGTGGAACGATCCGAACCGGTTGTGAGAAAATCACTCGGTCGTGATTGCCGGGTGAGTGCCATCGTGATGGGTAATGTACAGATACTTCAGGGTATGGGTGTATGGGAGTATATTAAGGATGTTGGGCCGATGCACGCGATGCGTATCTGGGATGATCAGAGGCCGGGCGGCATCCGTTTTGATGCCGGTGAAATTGGTGAGAATGCGCTGGGTTATCTGGTTGAGAACTCAAAACTGCAGGCAGCAATGATAAAGGTGGCGCACCTGAGCGACTCAATCAACATCTGTTGCCCTGCGGTGATCGATTCAGTTCAGTGGCATAGTGACTGTGTAGAGGTGCACCTTGATGACGGGCGTGGTTTCAGAACACCCCTGATTGTTGGTGCTGATGGTGCGCACTCATGGTTGCGCCAGCAGGCAGATGTGGGCATCTATTCCCATGATTATGGCCAGAAGGGGATCGTGGCCACTGTTCGTCCGCAGATGCCTCATCACGGGGTCGCCTTTCAGCGCTTTCTCGCAACCGGGCCTCTGGCTATGTTGCCGATGAGCGATGGGCTCTGTTCCATCGTCTGGAGTGCTGCAGATGAAGAGGCGGATCGGCTGATGAAACTGGATGATCTGGCTTTTCTGGAATATCTGAATCTCACCTTCGGCCCCGTTCTCGGTAGAATCGAAGAGGTGGGTAAAAGAGCAGCCTTTCCTCTGGTGGCTCGTCTTGCCCGGCATCTGGTTCGTCACCGGCTGGCTCTGATTGGTGATGCTGCCCACACGATTCACCCTCTGGCCGGCCTCGGAGTAAACCTTGGTCTGCGTGATGCGATGGTCCTGGCGCAGGAAATTGTGGATGCAAAGCGCTTTAAGGAGGATTGGGGTGAGCTGGATGTGCTTAACCGTTACATGCAACAGCGGCTTCCGGATATCCTGACTCTTCTTGCCTCCATGGAAGGCTTTCATCAGCTCTTTACCCATAACTGGCCGGGATTGCCGGAGCTGCGTGGTCTGGGTATGCGCGTGATAGGGAACAGCGGGCCGATCAAACAGATCCTGATGCGGAACACTGCCGGCCTGAATCTGCCGGTTCCTAAAAAGATAAGCTGAACTCGGTGCTTTTTTTCCTTCAGATGCGTTGCTCTGCTGTTCAAATGCTCATATACCCATAAGTATGTTCCGCTTTTGCGCTGCTTGCGCCTGTCTGAAAAAAATCATTCGAGTCCGTTTCAAGATGAGTTTGCAAGAGGGGTTTGCAAGAGTTGCCATTACAGATCAGTTTTCGCCTGTGAAAAACTCTATCATCCATAAAACAATTTCATGACTGAAAATGTGATCCATATTCTCTCCTCTCAGGTGGCCAATCAGATTGCTGCCGGTGAGGTGGTAGAGAGGCCTGCTTCTGTAGTGAAGGAGCTGGTGGAAAACAGTATTGATGCAGGGGCTTCCCATATTACCATTCGTATTGAGGGGGCCGGGAAAAAACGTATTGAGGTGGAGGATGATGGCTATGGCATGTCACCATATGATGCCGAACTGGCTCTGAAACGCCATGCTACCAGTAAAATTACAACTGCCGATGATCTGCACCATATCGCCAGCCACGGCTTTCGCGGTGAGGCACTGCCTTCGATTGCCTCCGTATCCAGATTCCGGATGCAGACATGCCTGAATGGAAACAGTGAGGGTGTTGAAGTTCGCATAGATGAGGGTGACATTCAGGTGCGTCCTGCAGCCCCCCGCAGGGGGACACGGGTTGAGGTACTTGATCTCTTTTTGAATACACCGGCACGTCTCAATTTTATGCGTACCGATAAAACTGAAGAGGCCACCATTATTGAGACCATGCGTGGCCTGGCGATATGCAACCCCGCTATCGCTCTGCGGCTGGTTCAAAATGGGCGGGATCGTCTGCTTTTCCCTGTCGGGCAGAGCGAAAGAGAGCGTGTGATTGCCGTGATGGGCAGCGATTTTGCTGAAAACAGTATTGACCAGAACATCAAACATGAGGGGATGCTCATATCCGCTCATCTCGGACTCCCGACCTATCATCATCGCGACAGTTCGCGCATGCTCTTTCTGGTTAATGGCCGGGTAATTCGGGACAAACAGCTTATTGCGGCGCTCAGGGTCGGCTACCGTGATGTGATGTTTCATGATCGCTACCCGGTTGCAGTGGTGCGGGTTGAGATGGATCCAGCCAGTGTCGATGTCAATGTGCACCCGGCCAAGCGTGAGATTCGGTTCAAATCGCCACAAAAGGTGCGTGCAGCTGTTGTCAGTTGTGTTCGGGCAGCCATTGAACGGATGGGACAGACCGTCTCATCCATGCCGGGCGACCGGGCGCTGGAGTCAATGAGAAAGGGCAGTTCTGTTCCGTTTCCGACCGGAACAACCGGCTCATTTGCAGCCATTTCACCCGCAAAAATAATGGGCTCCGGCTTTCCTTCTCCTGAGAGTCAGCATCAACTGTTTGTGACCCAGATTCGAGAGGCGGATTCAGACTATGATCTGTCAGGGCCGGTCAATCTGGGCACACCATTGGCACAGATCCACAGCTGTTACATTCTGGCACAATACGAAGAGGGTGTTGTTCTGGTTGATCAGCATGCCGCACATGAACGGATCACTTATGAGAAGCTGAAAAGAGAGCTGGATCGGGGGAAACTGGCAGAACAGATCATGTTAACCCCTGAAGCCTGGGAGCCCGGGCTTCATGTTTCGGCATGGCTGCATGATCATGCAGAAGAACTGGCGCTGTTCGGTGTCGATCTGGATCAGACAGGAGAAGAGTCATTCCTGATTCGTTCCGTTCCTGCTTTGCTGGCCAAAGAGTCCCCTGTTGAACTGGTTGCTGAACTTGTTGATGCCTGCATGCTGATCGGCTCCGATAGTGAGGGACGAAGCAGAGTGCTGGAGCGCTGGCTTGGTAACCGGGCCTGTAAAGGTTCGATTAAGGCTGGCCGCATACTGTCGACCCAGGAGCAGGAAGCGCTTCTGCGTGAGATGGAGAAAACGCCCAATATCGCGCAGTGTAATCACGGACGACCCACCTATGTAAGGTTATCACTCAATGATCTGGATCGGCTTTTTGGTCGTAAAGATTAGATGTTAAAAGCCGTGGCCCTAATGGGCGCGACAGGAACGGGAAAAACCGCACTGGCGATGAAGATTGCCAGAGCGTTCAATCTCTCCATCATCTCCTGTGACTCCATGCAGCTTTACCGGGGTCTCGATATCGGTACGGCCAAACCATCTGATGAAGAGCAGCAGGCAGTTCCCCATTTTATGATCGACTGTGCTGATCTTTCAGAGACCTGGTCAGCAGCACGCTGGGCAGATGAGGCAGCTAAAGTGATTGTAGCTGAAAAC
>JAJRVG010000111.1 GCA_021545595.1 Zetaproteobacteria bacterium
CAAGGTAGGGATTGCGATCGTAGTCGCGCCAGTAGCCTGTTTGCCTTGAGAGTACCGTGCTCTTCGGATGTTGCGCCTGCCAGCTTTTCCATGATGTATGCTGTATAGGCATTGGTGTCAGCCTCTCTCCTGTTCTTGGCCCAGCTACAGCCTGCATCATAATCTGAGACCACAGGCTTTCAGTCTTATGGTCGTAGAGCAGCACATCGGATTGATAGAGAAAGCCGGATACGCCAAATTGATCCTTGCTGTGAAAGGCAATACCGCTGCCGCAGAGCGGGCAGTAGGTGATAACCACCGGTATTTTATCGATGCGATCATTCACAATCTCATGCCAGTTGAGAATGCGAATGGGATAGGCTCTTGCTTTCCCATTGATCACAATGCCCAGCACCTGGTCATGCTCTTTCAGCCATCGGTTGGCACCCTTCATTGTCTCAAACTTCGGATTGGTCAGCGCCGGGATACCATTCTTAGGCGGACCACCGGAGATGATCTCCTTGGTATCTATGATCGAGGGAGAGAGGGTGAAGCCAGAAAGACTTAGCCAGAGCGTCAGCATTAGAATTCGGTGACAGTTCATTTTCATATTTTGTGGTCGGGCCGTAAAGACATTCCATTACATGGATATTGTTTTTAGTAAATTATGGTCAGGGCAACTGAATGTCCACTATTGGCCGGAGGCAGTCGTTCAGTTCTGTTTTAGCGCCCCTTTATTAAAATAGCAGACGGCCAAGGTGGTTACCGTTTTAATATAGCATATTTATGCTATACACAGACGCATCAGTGCCGGTCTACAATACGCCCTCGGAGAGGGGCACCTATCTATCCATCGCCTCGAACACCGATCTGGAGGCAGTGTTTGCATGAAGAAGTACAAGATTCTGGTGAAAGGAAACAATTACAAAACAGTGGTGGGCAGCAGGGCCCGGGAGTTTGGCTTCCACACCACGCGTTTTATCGAGTCGGATAGCGATATCGCAGCGAAAGAGATGGCGCTGGAGCTGGTGAAGGAGGAGCTTGAACAGATTGTTTTTAACAATCAGGCAGGTTCTCCGGTGATCGAAATCCCGCAGTTTATTGAAGTCGAATCCTTTGGTGATCATGATGTGCCCGGAAGTGGTCTCACGTGGCATATGGAAGGGAGCCGGGATTAAATTTAATTAAAATATTTTTTTGGTACCTTTGTGTGCTACGCATCGGCCTTTTATGGGGTAGCCTTAGCTGCTGTTTCGTATCCTCAATTCTCCGCATAACTCCATTCATGTTCCCCGCTCAGGCTCTTTCAGGCTCTGAATTATAATTTCTGAAACTCACTTTAACAGGCTATGGCAAGGCGTTGCGGCTGCTGTTAGCCTGTTCGCCATGAGTGATTCAGATAACAAAATGACACTGGATGAGCTGCGTTCCGCCATTGATTCGGTTGATGATGAGATGCTGTCACTGATTCATAAGCGTGCGGCGCTGGCGGCAGCAGTGGGTGAGTGCAAAGTGGATCAGGGTGATGCACCGTTCTATGTGCCGAGCCGTGAGGCGAAGATCATCCGCCGTCTGCTGCCTCGTAACAGTGATGTGGCTGAACACTCGCATATAACCAAGATTCCTGATGAGGCGATTCATGGCATTTTTCGTGAAGTGATCGGTGCCTGTCTGACACTTGAGCACCCAATGAGCATCGCCTTTCTTGGCCCTGAGGGCACCTTCACCCATACCGCCGCAGTCCGGCAGTTCGGCGCCACGGCCAACTATATGGCGTGCAAGAATTTCGAGGCTATTTTTGATGCAGTGGAGTCCGGCCGTGCCACCTACGGTGTGGTGCCGGTTGAGAATGCTTTTGAGGGCGCGGTGACCCATACGCTTGATCTCTTTTCAGAGATGGATCGTGATATTTTTATCTGTGCCGAAATACAGCTATCAATCCATCACCACCTCTTCAGCTATGCCGATTCGCTGGAAGATGTGCAATTGGTGGTTTCACATCCGCAGCCGCTGGCCCAGTGCCGCAAGTGGCTGCAGGAGAACCTTCCGAATGCTTCCCTGATGGAGGTAGCATCTACTGTGCGTGCCGCCAGGATGATCGAAGAGGCAAAAAGTGGTGATGGCGCACTGGAGTGGCAGCATGCCGCCGCCATTGGCCCATACGCCATTGTTGACCAGACCTCACTGCCACTGATGCAGAAGAATGTAGAAGATCACCATGACAACACCACCCGTTTTTTGGTGATCGGCCAGCATGATTCGACAGCCTCAGGTGAGGACAGGACAGCACTGGTGATGTCAATCAAGGATGAGCCGGGAGCACTGAACAGCCTGATTCACTGTTTTGCCTCACGGGGTATCGGCCTGACCCGTATCGAATCGCGCCCATCGAAGAAGAAGCTCTGGGAGTATCTCTTCTTTGTTGATATTCAGGGGCATCGTGATGATAAATCGGTAGCTGCTGCCATTGCAGAGGTTGAGAATAAGGCGGGAAGTTTCATCAAGGTGCTTGGCTCCTATCCTGTCTCACGTAAGCTTTAATGGGTGGGGTGAGCTGGGCTGAAAGAGCCGTACCGCAGGCGCTGAAGCTCTTTCCTTATCTGCCCGGCAAACCGATTGAGACGTTGCTGGCGGAGAAAGGACTGAAAGAGGCGGTAAAGCTCGCATCCAATGATAACCCTTACGGCCCGTCACCGATGGCAATCAGGGCGATTAAGAAGGCTGCGGAGCAAGTCCACCGCTATCCGGATGGCGACTGCGCTGAGTTGAAGGCGGCTCTGGCTGCCAAACACGGTAAAGCCACAGAGAACATTCTG
>JAJRVG010000112.1 GCA_021545595.1 Zetaproteobacteria bacterium
AGGGTAATAAAATCACAATAGAACGAAATTCCGGTAATGAGACAATGTATCTGGAACAACGTACAATGGATTAGCGGAGATAGTTAAATACTGAAGCGTTGGTGATAGCTAAACGTTGAAACGGAAATGCATCACATCACCATCCCTGACGATGTACTCCTTGCCCTCCAGACGTATCTTGCCAGCCTCTTTACACTTGGCCTCGCCACCGAGATCCACAAAGTCACTGTAGCTGATGGTCTCAGCACGGATAAAACCTTTCTCGAAATCGGTATGAATGACACCTGCAGCCTGAGGTGCAGTGTCACCACGATGAATAGTCCAGGCACGAACCTCTTTAACACCTGCGGTGAAGTAGGTAATCAGATCAAGCAGGGTGTAGGCCTCGCGAATCACGGTGTTCAGACCCGGCTCTGCCAGTCCAAGATCAGCCAGGAATTCGATGCGTGAATCCTCGTCCATCTCTACCAACTCTGATTCAATCTGAGCAGAAATCACGGCAACGCGTGCACCTTCACCTGCAGCGTGCTCACGTACCTGATCAACAAATGCATTGCCATCTGGCAGTGAACCATCATCAACATTGGCGACATAGAGAACAGGTTTACCGGTAAGCAGGCAGAGCTCCTTCACTGCTTCCCGGTCGTCTTCAGAAAGTCCCTGGCGGCGGACAGTGATACCATCTTCCAGCTTTGCCAGAACGTTTTTAATAGTTTCTATCTGTCTCTTTGCATCTTTGTCACCCGTACGAGCCAGTTTTTCTACACGAACCATGGATTTCTGCAGCGTCTCCATATCCTTGAGCATCAACTCGGTATCGATGATCTCAATATCGGACAGCGGATGCACCTTGTCGGCAACATGAGTGATGTTCTCATCTTCGAAACAGCGAACCACATGGGCAATGGCAGCGCACTCACGGATGTTGGCGAGAAATTTATTACCAAGGCCTTCACCGCTTGCCGCACCCGCCACAAGGCCTGCGATATCTACAAATTCAACCACGGCAGATTGAACCGCCTGAGGCTTCACAATATCAATCAGTGGTTTCAGGCGACCGTCAGGAACAGGAACGATGCCGACATTGGGATCAATCGTGCAGAAAGGGTAGTTGGCTGCTTCCGCGCCGCCACCGTTCAGGGCATTGAAGAGGGTCGACTTGCCTACATTGGGAAGGCCCACAATTCCGATGCTGAGTGCCATGTTATTACCTCATTGTTGGTAAGGTGGGAGGTGTCAGGTGTGAGGAGGGAAGCCCTCTCACCTTTCTCTTTACTCCTCACCTGCACGTAGTGCTATGTGAATACGATTGGCTGCTTTGTCAGCTTCACCATCCAGAATGGTTTTTATTTCCGGCAATAGTGCGTCAAACACAATATTTTCCGATACCCGGTCTGCCTCGGAAGCCTTGCCCAGAACCCATGGAGTTACCTCACCGAACTCAGGTCTGCCGATACCCATCCTGATGCGGGTGTAGTTGCTGCCATCCAGATGCTGATTCAGAGACTTCAGACCGTTGTGGCCGCCATGGCCGCCACCTTTCCTGATTCTCAATTTTCCAGCAGGAAGGTCGAGATCGTCATAAACCACAAAAATATCCGATGTTGCTACCTGATAGTAGCGGGCCAGTTGACCCACCGCCTCACCGCTGTGATTCATGAATGTCTGCGGCTTAACGAGCATCACTTTTTCGTCTGGGAGCTCCCAGTTACAGCTCTCTACATGAAAACGAGGGGCTGCGGCAAAGCGCAGCCCCTCATGATTGGCTAAAACACCAAGAAATCGAAAACCGATATTATGACGTGTATCCTGGTATCTGTCGCCGGGATTACCGAGTCCAACCAGTAGCTGCACGGAATTTACTCTTCGGATGCCTCAGTAGATTCTTCACCGGCCTCACCACCTTCTTCAGCGCCTTCTTCAGCGCCTTCTGCAGCTTCAAGTTCCGGCTCAGGCTCAGCTTTCTTCGGCGCAGCCAGATTGATTACAGTGAAGTTCATTTCGTGTACAACTTCCGCACCTTCAGGAAGCACCACGTCATCAATATGGACGCTATCACCGATTTCCAGGTTGGAGCAGTCGATTTCAATATGTTCAGGAATTGCATCTGCACGGGAGGTGACTTCCAGTGTGTGGCGGACAATATCAAGCAGACCACCTTCAGAAATACCCGGGCATTTCTCATAGTTAATGGCAACAACAGGTACTTCAACAGTTACGCTATCTTCCGAACTTACACGGAAGAAATCCAGATGCCTGGGTGTGTCATAGATTGGATCCCACTGTGTATCTTTCAGTAGTACAGTGTTTTTGCCACGAGAGCCCTTCACATTTACTTCAAGCATAGAGGTGAAGAAGTGCTCATCTTTCATCATCTTGGCAGTATCGTTATAATCAAGAACGACTGGCAGATTCTGTTTTCCGCCACCATAAATAACTGCAGGTATTTTACCTGTGCGACGAAGGCGGCGTGTTTCGGCTCTGCCAGTTTTTTCACGAAGCTCAGCTTCAAGTACAAAATCAGTCATAACAATACTCCAGATAAAAATGATCCGACGGGTCTACCCGTGATGGATTTTCGGTCAATGAATGCCGAAGGCGAGGCACTCTATGGATTTTTCTGAGATATGGAAGGGGTCTTGATGATTGGCAAGATTGTTGGTTGAAGTATATGTGGAGCTTCTTGTTCTTCTTTGCTTGCCCACAATTAGGCATGAGCCGATTGGACGGCTGCAAGCCGCCCAAAGGGCGAGGGGCATGGATGGCCCCGAGTCAAAGAAGAACCAAGAAAAGGTACCCCGGCATCTGACTGCCCTGTGGGTTCCTTCGACTACATATGAAAATGGGCGCGACGATGCTACTTTATCCCAGTTTCATATTTGCCTCGGTAACTGCTCCATGCGTTACTCTATCTCCTGCATCCATGCAGTCGTCGTCTGTCAGTTGAACGGGGGAGTCGACATTCCACCCATGGATGGGTGGCGGCGGAACATCGTGAAGCCGTGAGCGTAGACGGACATGCGCCGCCGGAGCGATTCAAGCAAAAGGCAGGAGCCTTTTGCGGGTGTATCATTACTCGTACAGGCTGCTGATTGAGCGGGCATCATAGATACGCTTGATAGCTTCACCCATGAGAGACCCGATGCCAATTATACGCACTTTGCCGCTATCCAGAACAGACTGAGGCTGACGAATGCTGTCGGTGACAACCAGTTCATGGATGTCTGATTCAGCAAGTCGTTGTGCTGCCGGGCCGGAGAGTACGCCGTGGGTTGCATAGGCGGAGACCTTGGTAGCACCGCTTTCAAGCAAGGCCTCAACGGCACTACAAAGGGTGCCGGCAGTGTCCACCATATCATCGATAAGAATGCAGTGTTTGCCTTCAACATCACCGATGATATTCATCACTTTTGCAACATTCGGCGCAGGACGGCGTTTATCCACAATCGCCATGTCGGCATGCAGTTTGTTTGCCATGGCACGGGCACGAACCACACCACCAACATCCGGAGAAACAATAATGATGTCATTAAGATCACTTTTTCCGGCCACATCTTTAGCAAACAGAGGCCCCGCAAAGATATTATCCACCGGGATATTAAAGAATCCCTGAATCTGGCCCGCGTGCAGGTCCATGGTGAGCACTCTGGTTGCACCAGCAGTTGTCAGCATGTCAGCAACCAGCTTGGCGGAAATGGGGGTGCGCCCGGCGCTCTTACGATCCTGTCTGGCATAGCCGAAGTAGGGAATAACCGCACAGATATAATGTGCAGAGGCCCGCTTGGCAGCATCAATGGCTACAAGCAGTTCCATTAGATTGTCGTTGGCAGGTGCCGACGTACTTTGGATGAAGAAAACATCATGACCACGAATGGTTTCTTCAAACTGCAGAAAAATTTCGCCATCAGAAAACCTTTGGGTATGAACCTTGCCGGGCGGAACGGCAACCTGGTCACAGATAGCGTGCGATAGTTCCGGGTTGGAAGTGCCGGAAAAGAGTCGAAGACGCTTTTTAATCATGCCCGATGCTCCTGATTGGTAGTTTTCAAACTCAAACCTTGCCGGAATTAGCTGGCAATTCCAACTGATTCAAAAAAAGCCTGTCAA
>JAJRVG010000113.1 GCA_021545595.1 Zetaproteobacteria bacterium
AAAGTTCAATGGCGTTAAAGCCAACTTCGAGTTACACTTAAAGGAGTGCGAATGGCGATGGAAAAAAGATGCAGACACACTCAGCAAAGAGCTGTGGAAAATACTAAGGGAAGACAGTGCCTGCTAGTCTAGAGCCATTACTAATGTATATTGTTTGAGAAATTAGTAGGTAAAAACTAAAAAACAGCGAATATTCAGAAAATAAAGGGCTCAGTTGGCTCATACGGATATGGGAAATGCGGAGAATTGTATGGAACCATCTCCGCTGTGCAGCCGAAGTCAGGAATGACACGCTGCTTTATATGCCCAGAGCCTCCTCTCTTCAGTACGCCGGATTTTGTCCAAACAGTGAAAGTAACAACACCACGTCATGCCGGGCACGACCCGGCATCCATGGATTCCAGCGTACGCTGGAATGACGGTACTTTACGCTCCTGACGCTTTACCCTTTCTGGAATATCCCTACAAACTCTATGTTGAAGAGTTTTTTAATCTGGATTAGAATGCTCCTGATTAAATTCAGGAGTGTGCTGTTGTGAGAAAGATATGCTCAGGCTGACCAAGCTGACGGATTATGGAATTTTACTGCTGACCCATATAGCGGCAGATGATGCACGCCTGTTTGCATCCAATGACCTCTCCAATGCAACACATATCCCATCCCCAACCGTCAGCAAGGTGCTGCAGGCACTTTTAGGCGCAGGTCTGCTTGAATCGATTCGCGGGGCCAAAGGTGGCTATCGTCTCTCTCGCCCGGCAGCAGAAGTCTCTGTACGTGAGATTATTGACTGTTTTGAAGGGCACATCGCACTGACTGAATGCAATCTGGATGATGGTGAGTGTGAACAGTTGGCATTTTGTGCTACACAGGATAACTGGAAGCGGATCAATGGTGCTGTACGTGATGCACTGGATAGTATCTCTCTGCAGGATATGACTGAAAAGGATTTTATGCCGGTTTTTTCTATGAAGAAGGTGGTTTCGATCACTCCGGTTGATTCACCATCCATGACAAACAGCGAGGCTTCGTAATGGCAACGAACCAGGAACTCAATGATCAGCTTAAGGCTCGCGAATATGGTGCCGGATTTGTTACCGATATTGACGCAGATACCCTGCCTCCCGGTCTGAATGAAGATGTGATTTGCATGATATCGGCCAAAAAGAGCGAGCCTGAGTGGCTGCTTAACTGGCGGCTGGAGGCATTTCGTCATTGGCAGACCATGAATGAACCAAAATAGGCCAACGTTCATCATGAGCCGATTGATTATCAGGCGATATCCTATTATTCGGCACCAAAGTCGGCTGATGACGGGCCGGAGAGTCTGGATGAAGTTGATCCGAAGCTTCTGGAAACCTATGCAAAACTGGGTATCCCGCTGCGTGAGCAGGAGTTTCTGGCAGGGGTAAAGAATGTGGCTGTTGATGCCGTATTTGATTCGGTTTCAGTTGCAACGACGTTTAAAGGCAAACTGAAAGAGGCGGGCGTTATTTTCTGCCCGATCTCTGAGGCGGTTCGCGATTATCCCGAACTGGTACAGCAGTATCTCGGCACCGTTGTACCAACCGGGGACAATTTTTTTGCTGCACTTAATTCAGCAGTGTTTACCGATGGCTCATTTGTGTTCATTCCGAAAGGGGTGCGTTGCCCGATGGAGCTCTCCACCTATTTCCGTATCAATGCGCTCAATACCGGGCAGTTTGAGCGGACGCTGATTATTGCTGAAGCAGGTTCACATGTGAGTTACCTTGAAGGGTGTACGGCTCCGATGCGTGATGAGAACCAGTTGCATGCGGCGGTGGTTGAGCTGGTGGCGCTTGAAGATGCTCAGATTAAGTACTCAACGGTGCAGAACTGGTATCCGGGGGATGAGAATGGCGTTGGTGGCATCTATAACTTTGTTACCAAGCGTGGTGAATGTCGCGGAGACAGAGCCAAGATATCCTGGACTCAGGTTGAGACCGGCAGTGCCATCACATGGAAGTACCCAAGCTGTGTGCTCAAGGGTGATGATTCTGTGGGCGAGTTCTATTCGGTGGCATTGACCAGTAATTATCAACAGGCAGATACCGGAACCAAGATGATTCACCTGGGCAGAAACACCAAAAGCACCATTATCTCCAAAGGTATATCGGCAGGGCACGGGCAACAGTCCTATCGTGGTTTGGTAAAGATCAGCAAAGATGCGGAGGGTGCCCGCAACTATACGCAGTGTGACTCACTGCTGCTGGGGAAAACATGCGGTGCGCACACTTTTCCATATATAGAGGTAAAAAATCCGACTGCCATTGTGGAGCATGAGGCGACCACCTCAAAGATTGGTGATGATCAGCTTTTCTATTGTCAGCAACGAGGCATCTCTGAAGAGGATGCGGTTTCACTGATCGTGAATGGCTTTTGTAAAGAGGTGTTCAACGAGCTGCCGATGGAGTTTGCGGTTGAGGCGAACCGGTTAATGGAAGTATCACTTGAAGGTGCAGTCGGATGACCCATACATGGATGTATGGCGGACGAGCCTGTGAGGCCGTAAGCATCGGGAAATCATACTTTTTCGGTGCGTGCAAGGCGAAAGGCAGGGTGCCTGAAGCCGGATCAAACAAACTGCCGATGGAGTTTGCGGTTGAGGCCAATCGACTTATGGAAGTGAGCCTTGAAGGTGCAGTCGGATGATCCATACATGGACGTATGGCGGGCGAGTGTCCGAGACCGTTAGCAGAGCAAAACCGCGTTTTTGCGGAGCGAATGAAGCCGAGGGCAGGATGCTCCGAGGCGGATGGAGAAAACATGCTGAAGATTGAAAACTTACACGTAAACGTTGGTGGCAAGGATATCCTGAAAGGGATCACGCTTGATGTGAAGGCGGGGGAAGTCCACGCAGTGATGGGGCCAAACGGCTCGGGCAAAAGCACGCTCTCCAATGTGATTGCAGGCCATGATGGTTACGAAGTGACATCAGGAAGTGTGATCTACAAGGGCCGGAACCTGCTGGAGATGAGTCCTGAGGAGCGTGCATGGGAGGGTATCTTCCTTGCGTTTCAGTACCCGGTGGAGATTCCGGGTGTAAACAACACCTATCTTCTGAAGGCTGGCCTGAATGCCAAGCGCAAACATCTGGGTCTGGATGAGCTGGATGCCATAGATTTCATGCAGATCGTTAAAGAGAAGGCAGATCTGGTTCAACTGGATCACTCTTTTCTGAGCCGTGCTGTGAATGAAGGCTTCTCCGGTGGAGAGAAGAAGAGAAATGAGATTTTTCAGATGGCAGTGCTGGAGC
Source organism: Zetaproteobacteria bacterium (assembly GCA_021545595.1). Classification (GTDB taxonomy): domain Bacteria; phylum Pseudomonadota; class Zetaproteobacteria; order Mariprofundales; family Mariprofundaceae; genus WSZY01. The sequence goes on from JAJRVG010000113.1 coordinate 3,276, forward strand.
CATCACTGGCGCTGCTTGATGAGACCGACTCCGGCCTTGATATTGATGCACTGCGTATCGTAGCAGGCGGTGTGAACAAGCTTCGCTCTCCTGATCGAGCCGTGGTGCTGATTACTCACTATCAACGATTGCTTAACTACATTGAGCCGGATGTGGTTCATGTATTGGCCGATGGCCAGATTTTGAAGAGTGGTGACAAGGCACTGGCACTGGAGCTTGAAGAGCGTGGCTATGATTGGGTGCTTGAAGAGACCTCTGTATGAACCATGCTGCTGAACTGACCGCCCGGCTTCAGGCACAGTTGCCTACAATTCAGAATGAGCTTCCAGGCTCACATGAATCATGGGTACGTGTGATGCGAAAGCGTGCACTGGATAGCTTTTTCAAACATGGCATTCCCACCACACGGAATGAGGCGTGGAAATACACAGACGTCAGGAAATATGTAGACAGGCTGGGTGCTTTTGCTGTTGAGAAACCGGCATCGGAGATCTCAGTGGAGGCTTTATCAAGCTTCTACTTCGGGGAACTGGATTGCCACCGGATAGTGATCGTGGATGGCCGCGTATCATCGGAGCTCTCCTCACTCAGGAGCCTTCCCGCCGGTGTACGTATTGAAAGTATGGCAAGAATACTTGTCGAAGAGGCCTATCTGCTGGAGCCATACCTGCATGACCAGCATCTCTCCGGCTCTTTTGCCGAGTTGAACGCGGCGGTCATGCATGATGGCATCTACATCGATATTCCTGATGGGGTCGTGGTTGAGAAGCCCATCCACCTGCTTTTTCTTTCACATAAACGGGATGAAGACTCCAGCCATATCAGAAACCTCATTGTTGCGGGCGAGTATAGCCAGGCAACAGTTATTGAACATTTTGGATCACTGGGTGGAAGCCGCGCATTGATCAATGTTGCCACAGATGTTGAGCTGCATGCGGGGGCAAGGCTTGAGCACTATAAGTTGCAGCAATCCGACATCAACGAAGTAAATATCGGTTCGGTGCGCGTGCATCAGCATCGCGACAGTTATTACCACTCCCACTCGGTTGCATTTGGTGCAGCACTGTCACGCAGAGATATCCATGTTGAGATGAATGGTGAGGGTGCCGAGTGTCTACTCAATGGTCTCTACCTTGTGGGTGGCAGGCAGCATGTGGATCATCATACCCGCATCGATCATGTTCGCCCTGATTGCAGAAGCAGGGAATCCTATAAAGGCATTATTGATGGGCGGGCAAGGGCAGTATTCAATGGCAAGGTTGTGGTTCATACAGGTGCAGATAAAACGGATTCGGCTCAGTCCAATGCCAACCTGTTGCTCTCTGACAGGGCCGAGATTGATACCAAACCTGATCTGGAGATTCACGCCGATGATGTGAAGTGTGCCCATGGCGCAACCGTGGGGCAGCTGGACATGAATCAGCTCTTCTATCTGAGATCACGCGGCTTAACTGTTGAGGAGGCACGTAACGTGCTGATGTTTGCATTTGCAGATGAGGTGTTGGCTAAAATCAAGCTGCCTGAGGTGCGACGTTATCTGGAGCGGGTCGCATTTGAAAAGCTGCCGGGCGCTACAGCCCTTGAAGGGATGCTGGTGTAGGCCAATGGATATGAAGCATGACATTTCAGTAATTCGTGGAGATTTCCCAATCCTGCATCAGGAGGTTTATGGTAAACCGCTGGTCTACCTCGATAACGCAGCAACCACTCAAAAGCCACAGTGCGTCATTGACACAGTTCGCCATTATTACGAAAAGGACAATGCTAATATCCATCGGGGTGTACATCTCCTTTCTGAACGTGCGACGGCCGATTATGAAGCTGCACGGGAGACCATTCGGCTGTTTTTTAATGCGAAATCCAGCAAAGAGGTGGTTTTCACCCGGGGTGCAACGGAGAGTATTAATCTGGTCGCCACCTCCTGGGGCAATGCAAATGTTGGCAAAGGTGATGAAGTACTGATCACGCATATGGAACATCACTCCAATATTGTGCCGTGGCAAATGCTCTGTGATCGAGTCGGGGCAAGCCTGAAAGTCGTGCCAATGAATGCAGCGGGTGAGCTGGAGATGGATGCATTTGAGACATTGCTCTCCGACCGTACAAAGCTTGTTGGTGTTGTGCACATGTCCAATGCCCTGGGGACGATCAACCCGGTTGGAACCATGATTAAAAAGGCCCACGCGGTGGGTGCGAAAGTTTTGGTGGATGGGGCACAGGCAGCAGCACACATGGCTGTAGATCTACAGGCTCTGGATGCTGATTTTTATGTCACATCAGCACACAAAATGTATGGCCCGACGGGTGTTGGCGTTTTGGTAGGCAGAGAGGTGCTACTGGATGCCATGCCGCCATATCAGGGTGGTGGTGACATGATTCTGACTGTGACATTTGAAAAGTCACAGTACAATGATCTGCCGCATAAATTTGAGGCAGGCACGCCGAACATTGCCGGAGCGATTGGTTTTGGCAGGGCTATTAAATATATTGAAAGCATTGGTTTTAAAGCTATTGAAGCATGTGAAAAGAAGCTGCTGACTTACGCCATACAAAAGGCTGCAGACTTTGATGGTCTGCGCCAGATTGGCACTGCCGGTAACAGAGCCTGCATACTCTCTTTTGTACTTGATGGCGTGCATCCACATGATCTGGGGACCATCCTGGATCGTGAAGGTGTGGCTATTCGGGCAGGACATCACTGTGCGATGCCAGTGATGCAATTTTACGGTGTTCCGGCTACGGCACGGGCATCATTTTCCATATACAACACTAAGGCGGAAGTGGATGTTCTGTTTACTGCATTGGCCAAAGCACAGGCTATGTTTGCATGAAGAGTATGAACCACAATCCCCCAGGGGAGCCTCTCTTGTTTCACAATTCACCTTCAGGTACAAAGACACAAAGGAAGAAGAAAACCAGTATGGTGTTGTCTTTCGTCCTCGTAGTGAAAAAAGGTTTGTGTGATGTTTAATCTCAGTGATTTATATCAACAGGTCATCATTGATCACACCAAAAGTCCACGAAATTTCGGCAGGCTGGAGCCATGCAATCATGATGCGGAGGGGTATAACCCGTTGTGTGGCGATCAGCTGCATGTCTACCTGCAGATCAATGACAGTAATGTCATCGAAGATGTGAAATTTGAGGGGCAGGGATGCTCGATTTCCACAGCGTCAGCCTCATTGATGACAGAGGCACTTAAGGGGAAATCGGTTGATGAATTTGAACACCTGTTTGAAGCGTTCCATACCATGGCGACTGCTGACATATCCGAGACTCCGGATGAAGCTGTGTTAGGGAAGCTGGCAGTACTGGCAGGTGTGAAAGAGTTTCCGGCCCGGATCAAATGCGCCACGCTTTGCTGGCATACATTGAAATCAGCAATCGAAGATGGTGGCACGGCGAGGACCGAGTAAGTGATGAGCCACGAAAAACTGACAGAATTTGAACCGCAATCCCCCAGGGGAGTCTCTCCTGTTTCACAATTCGGCTTCAGGCATGCAGGCATAAAGACCATTTTTGTTTTGCTCAGTGGTTTTTAAGGATTTCAACAATGACTATTGGTGATATGATTACAGTGATCCGCGATGTTGATGCGGTTTTGATCCCGTTGGGTACACCCGTGATGATTCCCAAGGGGGCAGAGGTACAGATGACTCAGGAGCTGGGTGGTAGTTACACGGTTGCTGTGAATGGCAACCTGGCAAGGGTTGAGGGTACAGATGCAGATGCTCTTGGCATCACAGGGTCTGAAACAGTAGCGAAGCCGGAGCATCAGCCCGTTGCTGAAGGCCCGGTCAGTAAAGATGAGCTCTGGAATGTACTTAAAACCTGCTATGACCCGGAAATTCCAGTCAATATTGTTGACCTTGGGCTTGTCTATGATTGCCACGTGGTGGAGACCGATGAGGGGAACAATCATGTAGATATTTTGATGACCCTGACAGCACCGGGGTGCGGTATGGGCCCGTTCATTGTCGATGATGTTCGCCAGAAGGTACTCAGTGTTGCCAATGTCTCGGATGTACATGTTGAGCTTGTGTTTGATCCGCCATGGGATCGCTCAATGATGAGTGATGAGGCGAAGCTGCAACTGGGCATGTTCTAGGGTCGAAGCGTCCTTTTGTTCGATAGCTGCGTTGCGGACGTATTTTTTGGTGCTCATGTATTTAAATATACATTCTGCTCCTCAAATACTTTACGCCTTGCTCTCAAACAAAAAAACTGCTTCTCTAAATTTACCGAGGTGAGTGATGGCCGAGTGGATTGATGTTGCCAGGGTTGATGAGTTAACTCCGGGAAACCGTAAAATTATCATGACCGATGTAGCCGAGGTTGCTGTTTTCAACCTTGATGGCGAATTCTTTGCGATTGAAGATGTCTGCACCCATGATGGCGGGGAGCTTGCCAGTGGTCTGTGCGATGGTGATCAGATTATCTGCCCGCGCCATGGAGCACGCTTCTGTATCCGAAGCGGCAAGGTGCTTACACCACCTGCCTATGAAGATATCGAAACCTTTCCGGTTCGGATTGATCAGGGTGTTGTTCAGATCGATATAGAATAATCACAATGCACATGGCTGTATGTGAAGCCACCTTCTCCTTGTGCTAGCGTTTGGAAATGGGCATCAGGCAGGACAGCAGGGGAGAAGGTAAACGGGGACTGTTGTCTGCGATTCAGAACCGTCTTAAAAACAGGCCTGACAGTGAGCATATCCAGGCAATTATCCGTTTGGGCATTGTCGCTATTTTCTGTTTATATTTTTATTTTGCTGATCAGGAAATCGCCTTTAAGGCAATTGGAAGCTACCTGATTGTTTCAACAATTATATTTCTATGGATTTTGATTGACCCTGATAAATGCCTGCTCCGCAGGGTGATTGGCATTATCGGGGACATGACTGCCACATCTGCTGGGTTGTATCTTGCTGGAGAGGCTGGCGCACCATTAATTGCAGTCTATCTCTGGGTAATTACAGGTAACGGGTTTCGTTATGGTGTTCGCTACTTGATGATATCCATGGTTTTTGCAGTTGTAGGCTTTGCTATTGTGTGGGCTATCCATCCATACTGGTCGCAACATTTTTGGCTTGGTCTGAGCCTGTTGATCATTGTTACACTAATACCTGTCTATATGGCGAGTTTGTTGAAGAAACTGCACTACGCCATTAATGTCGCCGAAGAGGCCAATCGAGCGAAATCCCGATTTGTGGCCAATATGAGTCATGAACTTCGTACACCGCTACACGGTATTATTGGCATTAGTGATCTGCTGTCGATGACTACCCTTAACAGAGAGCAGAAAAAGTTTGTCTCCATGGTTCAGTCCTCCGGGAAAACCCTTCTGGCTCTGATTGAGGATATTCTTGATATTTCAAAGATCGAGGCTGGAAAGCTGATTATTGATATCAAGCCGTTTGATCTGCATGAGCTGGTCATAGGGACGGTGAATGGCTTTATGCCCCAGGCAGAGAAGAAGGGGTTGCACCTTTTCTCTCATGTTGATCCGGCAATTCCGTTTATGCTGCAGGGTGATGAGCTCCATGTCCGGCAGATCCTGATGAATTTTATCAGTAATGCTTTGAAGTTTACCGAAGCGGGGAAGGTGGAGCTGCTTGTCGAGCCCATGGATGAGGGCACGGACGGCCATGTCTGGATACGTTTCAGGGTGATCGACAGCGGCATCGGCCTCACAGAAGAGGCCCAACAGAGAATATTTGGAAGTTTTGTTCAGGCAGACACGTCGGTTACACGCAAATATGGCGGTACAGGACTGGGCACGACTATCTCCAGGGAGCTGGTTGTAGCTATGGAGGGCAGGCTCGGGCTGGAAAGCGAAGAGGGCCAGGGGAGTGAATTCTGGTTTGAACTGCCATTTGAGAGACAGCAGGAGGTAGCCAAAGAGCAGATTGCCTCGGTCTCTTTTTCGGATGCGCGCGTGATAGCTCTGCTCAGTGACCACCTTCTTCCCAAGGTGCAGGCACCACTGAATCGCTGGGGGCAGCATCTGGAGGTTGTGAATGGTGTTCCAAAGCTGTTTTCGAAACTTGTGGAGGCCAATGAGTCAGGCAATCCTTTTCATGTCGTAATTGTCGATGGGGATCTGTTAAACATGTCTGCCATGGACTTTATGCAGACGCTGAAGGAGGAGGAGTGGCACGCCAATGTGGCGCTGGTGCTGCTTCACTCGCGCATTGAAGCAGGCGAGATGGATGCATTGATACAGGCAGGCTACTCCTCTGTACTCCACGCACCGATTAACGAGTCTCTGCTTTTTAATGCGATTCACGAGGCGTGTGTCGGCAAGCAGATTGCCTCAGGCGTGACTACGGTGGCCGATTATCAGAGGAAGAAGGATGATGCGAAAAGCTTGCGGATTCTCGTGGCTGAAGACAATGAAGTGAATCAGACAGTGATTAGAGAGCTGCTCGAGCGTCTGGGGAATCAGGTTTTTATTGTCGATGATGGTGAGGAGGCTCTGGATGCCCTGACAGAGCAGGAGGGGGAGTTTGATTTGGCTATTCTGGATATGAGTATGCCAAACCTTTCCGGCCTTGATGTACTGAAGGCATATCGGTTCATGGAGCTCGAAGGCCATCTTCCGATCATTATGCTCTCCGCCAACGCTCTTCCGGAGATGATCGCAGAGTGCAGGGAGGCCGGTGCGGATGAATACCTGACCAAACCGATTGAGACAAAAAATCTGATCAAGGTTCTTGATAGCTTCTCCCAACCGGAGAAAGAGTCGGCCGGTGGAGGTGTAGTTCAGGCGTTCCCTGCCCTTAAAGAGAGATCTGTATGGCATTATATCAATATAGAACCGCTCGAAGAGTTGAAAGGATTTACGACCCGTGAGGGATTTATTCAGGAGCTACTGGGCAAATTTATAAGTGCAGGGGAGAAGTATCTTGTCGCACTTGAGAGTGCTGCTTCTGAAAATGATACTGCCTCCTTTCAGGATATTATTCACGCTCTGAAGGGGAGTGCAGGTACGGTGGGGGCGGCTTAAATTTATCAGATATGTGATGAGCTGGAACGGGAGCAGCGTGATCTGAGTTCTTCCGGGATGGAGAGTCATGCTGCGATGCTGGCAGATCTGTTTGATAAAAGTCATAAAGAGTTTGATCGCTATTTAAATGCCGGTGAGTAAATTTTTAGATATACTGGATTGCGAGGGGCCCCGGCTGACTCCGGAGGCCCCGCAGACAAATAAATTAACCATGGCTGACTTTTAAAGATTGTCTGGCAATGAGTCGTTCCATCATGCGCAAATTTTTGTTGCTTAAGTTTAAGGCTGCATCGACCCAGATGGTCGTAATTTCTTTCAATTCGCTGTATTCAACAGGGTTACAATGTCGTTTGGCCTGTCGAAAGGCTCTGTAGCCATTGCTGGCCCGGTTCTGCTTTTTGATATATTCAAGAACGGCTTTTTCACCTTCGCCGTCTTCTGCCAGCAGATCAACAATGCCCAGGTTGTACATCTCTTCTGCTGTATAGAGTTTACCACCAAGAATCATTTTTTCTGCTTGTACTGAACCAATTTTACGAGAGAGAAAGCTGTAGGCTCCCATTCCAGGAAAGAGATTAAATAATATCTCTGGCATACCCATTTTTGCACTTCGCTCAGCAATTAATACGTCACTGGAAATGGCGACTTCAAAACCTCCTCCTAACGCGTCTCCTTGAACCAGTGAAATGGTTGTAATGTTTTTTCCCAGCCCTGTATGTATTTGAAAAAGAGGGTTGATACAGTCAATGGCATATTGCATGAGCCCCTCTCGATCCTTTTCCTGAATCAGGTTGTAGAAAAGATTTAAGTCGCCACCAAGATTAAATGCTCCAGGAATATTTGATCCCATAATAATATAATTCAGATGTGTTGGGCATTCATTAGAGATGACGTGGTCAAACCATAGTTGAATTTCGCTTAGAAGACCGGGTGTGAAGCAAGGTCTTGGGTAGGCACTCATCCGGTACCAGGCCAGTTCACGCTGTTCATCATATTGGATATCCAGAGATGTAAAACTCTCTTCCAATGTAGGTTGAATTTTTAATAATTGATTGGTGTTATGCATAATGCACTCCCTTCCATTTTGATTTATGCAGACTCTGCCTGCAACTCCAGGCTGAACCTTTTGAACGGTTATGCCAATTTTTTTGTAAGCAGAAATTTTAATGACACGGCCCACAGGCTGTCGATCCGATCATTTTGAGAGGTAGTTTATGAGTGGATCAGAACATAGTATGTGCCGCATGAATATTCCAACCCAGACTTCAGAACCACCCGTTGAAAAGAGGAGAGATTTTCCACTGTTTGCCCTTGGTTTCAGACCATTCTTTCTTGCTGCCGGTATTTTTGCAGTTCTGATGATGGCTACCTTTATCCTCAGCATTCAGACCGGAATTTCATATGACAACTACTTCCCGCTTCCGCTCTGGCATGCTCATGAGATGCTTTTCGGTTATACAGCAGCTGTCATGGCAGGCTTTCTTCTAACGGCTGTGCGGAACTGGACCGGTATGGAGACAGCCAGAGGCTATATGCTTCTGGTCCTTCTGCTGTTGTGGTTGGGCGGCCGCGTTATTCTGGCCATTCCAGGTCTACCGGAGTGGCTTACTATTCTGGTTGATATGGCATTTCTTCCAACGCTGGCACTGGTGGTGGCAAGGCCGATTATAAAATCCAGGCAACTACGAAATCTCTCTGTAGTGTTGCTGTTACTGTTGCTGGCCACAGGAAATGGATTGATCCATGCAGGGATGCTCGGGATCTCCAATACCCTGAACGGACTCTGGTTTTCTGTTGGGGTTATTCTGTTGTCGATAGCTCTGATTGCCGGTCGGGTGATGCCCTTCTTTACCGGGCGCGTCGACTCGGGTGGTGATATCCGAACCTTCCCTATGGTTGAGTCGCTGGCACTTCCTGTTATTGCACTCTGGGTGCTCGTTGAGCAACTCCTCCCGGACTCTTCTGTTTCTGCTGTGGCAGCAGTGTCAGTTACCGTAGTGCATGCGGTTCGCCTCTACGGCTGGAGTTGTCGGGGAGTGTGGCGTGAGCCGATGCTCTGGGTGATACACCTGGCATATGGCTGGCTGGTCACAGGCTTCCTGTTGCTGGCGCTGGCTAATCTCGGAATTGGCTCAAAGCTGCTGGCACTCCATGGCTGGACTGTTGGAGCGGTTGGGATGTTTACACTGGGCATGATGGCACGCGTGGCACTTGGCCATACAGGCCGCCCGCTGTCAGCCCATCCCGCAGTGGCGGGGGCGTTTCTGTTGATGGCGGTTACGGCTCTGGTTCGGGTACTTATGCCGCTCCTTTTCCCCTCTTTTACAGAGGTGGCGTTGCCCATTGCCGCAGCAGGGTGGATACTGGCATTTTCCACCTTTGTATGGATATACACTCCCTACCTGATTCGGCCGAGGGCGGATGGAGCACCAGGGTAGTTCATTGAGGTATCTGTATGGATTATAAAACTGCGGCTAAGTGGCGTGAAGCGGCGATGAAACGCACAAATGGTGTTGATGAGGATGAGTCCGGGCGTCGCAGGGAGATCGTTCAACTGCACCAGCTGGAGAGTGGTGTTGAGGCAGATGCGGATGTCCGAGCCGATTATGAGCTCTATATTCTGGGCAAGATGGAGATAGAGGAGTATGAGCAATATCTGCTGTTTAAGCATGGATCATAAGCCTGAAATGCTGTAAAATCTGAATTGGCTATCTGGTGTAGATATTTTTTAAAAATATTGAGTATGCTAAAGTCATACTGCTTGATGGTCTGAAGTTGGGGAGATTGAGCTATGTTCTGGTACCGGTACTTTTTTAGCGCTGCTTTGTGTTTTGCAAGCTCTTCTGCCTTTGCAATCGAGGTTAATGGTGATGGACAGGCACTGATTCAGCAGGCTGCGGCATTCTACGCCAGAGACATTAAGGATCGCCCGGTCGTCACTGATCCAAATACCGTTTCGTATATCAATGGCATCGCAATACGATTGGTGCCCGAAGGCAAGTCATTGCCGACAGGCGTGCAGCTGGATGTCACAGTGGTCGAATCGCCGAAGCCCGAGCTATATTCTTATATGGACGGACATATTGTGATAACGACAGGCCTGGTATTCGCTGTGGAAAATGAAGCACAGCTGGCTGCAGCGCTGTCGCATGAAGTGGCTCACGTGGTTGAAGGGCACTACATCGAACTGTATCAGACAATTAAAGCGGCAGAACGCCGGGAAGCATACCAGGCGACTGCAGGCGCAATATTCGGGTCTCTGCTCGATGTGGCGGTGGACTATGCGGCAAATGTAGAGCAGATCAAACAGACCGAGCGTCTGTATACGGGTGAGAGTACCTATTTCGAAACTACAAAACGTATGGCACAAATTGAGCTGGCCCGGGGAAGCTATCATGGTATGCGTGATGTGATTGCTAATATTCCTGAAAAAGATCAGCAGGGTAACTGGCTTGATCCACGACAGCGTTTTGAAGCGGTGGCGGACACGCAGGGCATGGAATATCTTGCTCTGGCCGGTTATGACACCGCAGAAGCAGCCAGGGCATGGAGGCATGTGCATCATCTGCGTGCTGAAATTGCCCGTGAGCGTGAACGACTCATGGGGGTATGGGCATCACAGCGGATGAGTATGGTAGAAGGTATGATGCGGATGTCCACGGAGCGTCTGGAACGGGGTATGGAAATCATGGGTCTGGTTCAGACTATTAGTGAAGCACCCAACGCACGCTCCAGCTTTGTGGCGGGGCTTGTTGATTTAAAAGAGATACGGCAAGCACATGCAGCACATGGAAAAACCAGGGCGGAAAAGCCGTACCGTATTTTTCTGCGCAGTACCCTGTTGCCACGAGCTAATAAAGCCATGGGCAGGGAACACTATCTGCAGGCATATGGTGATTACCGCTTGCTCTATGAGCGGGAGATACGCACGGCACCTGTTGTTTATGGTCTGGCAAAAAGCAGCTTGGGTGATTTTGCCTTTTCAGCCAGTGAAACTGATAAAAAGGAGGCTGAACGCCTGTATCGACAGTCGGCAGCACTGGATGTTGCTTATGCTTTACCTTATCGCGGGCTTGGAGAGCTGTACGAAGATTGGGAGCGTTATGCGGATGCCATAAAAGCCTATCAGGGCTATCTCAAACGCGCACCCAAAGCTTCGGACAGAAAACGCATTGCGCACAGAATTAAGATGTTAAAGAAGAAGGCGAGCCGATGATGCGGCTGTTAACACTACTGCTGGTAGCCATGTTGCCGATATGGGGGCAGCAGACATTTGCCGGAGAGTCCTGTCATCTGATTTATAAGTTTAAACCAGGGCAGATATGGGAGGCCACCTTCTCTTCACGCATGCAGACTTTCGCACTAGGGAGTGAGCATAGTGTTCAGAATGAATTCGTTATCGAATATCATGTAAACCAGAGCAAGCGTTCCGGCTGGTTGGCATTGTCAGCACGTATCATGAAACAAAGTAATGATATGGGGGTCGTCGATACTTCGGGTATGGATATGTCCCGGCTGAAGTTTATGGCTGATATGCATCCGAGTGGTGATATCAGGAACCGGCATTTCACTGGGAGTGTTTATTCGGATGAGGCGCTGGCAGAGATCCAGCAGCAGGACAGACAGATGGCTGAGGAGGACTCAGCCAATATGCAGGAGATGCTGCAAATGGAGCGAGATACTGCTCAGGCAATGCAGGAGCAGAAAGATACAATTATGCAAGATCCCGATACGACAGATGAAGTGAAGCGTATGATGATGCAGGCAATAGAGCAGAGTCAGCAGCGCCAGCAAATATTTACAGATATGAAGAGAATCGCACCTGATCGTGCAAGCATGATGAAGAAATCGGGGGAGTTGGTTGCGAAAGGCTGGTTTCCGGGAGTATTCTGGTTTCCGGAACTGCCGGATGGACGTCTTGAAATCGGTGATGAGTTTGAAGTTGAACGAAAAAGTGGTTTGAATGATTCTATGATACAGTCCCAGACAATCAGCCGGGAGGTGTTTACACTGGAAGATATTAGCAGTGGTCTTGCCTACTTTAGTGTGCGTGATCGGACAGTTTTAAAAGCAAAATCCATGGGCGGATCAACTGATGCAAAAATCGGAGGCAAAGGCGAAGCTGTTTTTGATCTTGGACTTGGTACCTGGACCAAAATAATGAGAAAATCCCGTAGTCTGTCGCAGATTAGCGGTTTGCCGGGCGGGGACACAGGAACCTCCGAAATATTTATACACAATAAAATGGAAATGATTTTACAGTAAGCCAGCCCGTTTAGAAAATATCAGCAGACATAAAACAGACAGATATACCGTTTATCTGTTCCGGTCTGTATGCGTGTCTGAAGGGGCTCATCATTCAGGATATTTTCAGTTGATATGTCGTGCAGATTGAAGGTGTCTGTTTCCTTTTTTTTAAACAGTTTTAGCAACTTCGTATACTCCTGAAAAGGCTTGCTGGAAAGTGGTGTTACGGCACCGTTATTGTGCACGTATTGAAGCGGTTGACAGCGAAAGGATGCGCCACTATGGTTCGCGACCCTTCGAGATGCGGCCTGAATCCGGTGCCCTGTTTCAGGAAGGGTTTAGTTTGGAGAAGAGGTAACGATGCCAACAATTAACCAACTGGTTCGCAAGAGCCGTAAGGATAAGCGGAAGATCAACAAGGTTCCGGCACTGCAGGCATGTCCGCAGCGTCGTGGTGTCTGCACACGTGTGTACACAACAACACCTAAGAAGCCTAACTCCGCACTGCGTAAAGTGGCTCGTGTACGTCTGACCAATGGTCATGAAGTGACTGCATATATTCCAGGTGAAGGCCACAAGCTTCAGGAGCACTCGGTTGTTCTTATTCGTGGTGGCCGTGTGAAGGATTTGCCGGGTGTGCGTTATCATGTTCTGCGTGGTGTTTTGGATACTACCGGTGTTGAAGGTCGTAAGCAGGCGCGTTCCAAGTACGGCGCCAAGCGTCCGAAGTAAGTCGAGGAGTTTGAGTTATGCCACGTAAAGGTCCTGCCCCACGTCGTCCGATTACTCTGGATGCCAAGTATGGCGATGCAAAGGTGTCGACGGTTGTCAATAAGGTCATGCTGGATGGCAAGAAGGCCAAGGCTGAGAGTATTGTGTATGGCGCTATGGAGCTTGCAGCACAAAAGACCGGCACTGATGCACTGGCTTGTCTGCATAACGCGCTTGAGGCAGTGCGTCCGTTGGTAGAGGTGAAGTCCCGCCGCGTGGGTGGTGCTACCTATCAGGTTCCGATCGAAGTGAGTGATCGTCGCCAGCAGTCACTGGCTGTGCGCTGGTTGATTGAGTATTCGCGCCAGCGTTCTGAGCACACCATGGCCGAGCGTCTGGGGAATGAGATAATTGATGCGGTAAATGAGCGTGGCGCTGCTTTCAAAAAGCGTGACGAGACCCACCGCATGGCAGAGGCGAACAAGGCATTCTCACATTTTCGTTGGTAATTGTTCGTTAGTTTTTAGTGTTTAGTTTTATTTGTTCTAAATAGATTTGGTAAGAGGAGAAGTTGATCGTGGCTAGAAAGACACCACTTGAGCGCGTGCGTAATATTGGCATTATGGCTCACATTGATGCGGGTAAGACCACAACAACTGAGCGTATTCTCTTCTATACCGGTGTATCCCATAAAATTGGTGAAGTTCATGATGGCGCAGCTACAATGGACTGGATGGAGCAGGAGCAGGAGCGTGGTATTACCATCACCTCTGCTGCAACAACCTGTACCTGGGATAATCATCTGATCAATATTATTGACACCCCTGGCCACGTTGACTTTACCATTGAGGTAGAGCGTTCCCTGCGTGTGCTGGACGGTGCTGTAGGTGTCTTCTGTGCTGTAGGCGGCGTTGAGCCACAGTCTGAGACTGTTTGGCGCCAGGCTGATCGCTACAATGTCCCCCGTCTTGCCTTTGTTAATAAGATGGATCGTACCGGTGCGGAATACTTTCGCGTGGTTGGCGAGATTGCTGAACGTCTGGGCCATAATGCGGTTCCCCTGAATATCCCGATCGGCAATGAAGAGAACTTCAAGGGCGTGGTAGATCTCGTTCGTATGAAGGCAATCGTCTGGAATGATGAAGCCATGGGTGCGGAGTACGCTGTTGAAGATATTCCGGCTGACCTGCAGGAGCAGGCTGATGAGTATCGTGAGAAGCTTCTGGATGCCGTGCTAATTTATGATGAAGAGCTGATGGAGAAGTATCTCGAAGGCGAAGAGGTTTCCGAAGAGCCTCTGAAAGAGTGTATCCGTAAGGCCGTTCTTTCTATTGAAGTGATCCCTGTTCTTTGCGGCACGGCTTTCAAGAACAAAGGTGTTCAGACACTGCTTGACGCTGTGGTTGATTTCATGCCTGCACCTGTTGATGTTCCTGCTATTACAGGGCACTTGATGGATTCTGAAGAGGAGGCAACGCGCCCATCATCGGATGATGAGCCGTTTTCATCTCTGGCATTCAAGGTGATGACAGACCCGTTTGTGGGCACCCTGACCTTTTTCCGGGTCTACTCCGGCACGCTTGAGGCTGGCTCCTATGTATTGAACTCCGTGAAAAACAAGCGTGAACGTATCGGCCGTATTCTACAGATGCATGCCAATGATCGTACTGAAATCAAAGAGGTCCGTGCCGGTGATATCGCTGCAGCTGTGGGACTGAAGCTTACAACTACTGGTGATACTCTTTGCGATATGGATCATCCTGTGGTTCTGGAGCGTATGGAGTTCCCTGATCCTGTGATCTCTGTGGCGATTGAGCCAAAGACCAAGGCAGACCAGGAGAAGATGGGCGTGGCGCTTGGTAAGCTTGCTGCTGAAGATCCATCTTTCCGTGTGCATACCGACGAAGAGAGTGGCCAGACCATTATCTCCGGTATGGGTGAGCTCCACCTGGAGATCATCGTTGATCGGATGCAGCGTGAATTCAGTGTGGACGCAAATATTGGTAAGCCTCAGGTAGCATACCGTGAAACTATTCGTGGCAAAACCAAAGTTGAAGGCAAGTTCGTGCGTCAGTCCGGTGGTCGTGGTCAGTTTGGCCATGTATGGCTCGAAATTGAACCACTTGAAGCTGGCGGCGCCGGTTTTGAGTTTGTGGATGCAATTTCTGGCGGTTCTGTTCCTCGCGAATATATTCCTGCTGTTGGCAAGGGTTGTGAAGAGGCGATGCAGAACGGTGTTATGGCCGGCTTCCCAATGGTAGATATTAAGGTGACACTGGTTGACGGCTCTTACCATGATGTCGACTCA
>JAJRVG010000114.1 GCA_021545595.1 Zetaproteobacteria bacterium
CTTTGGTGACGGAGCCGGTATTGGAAAAAGCAGAAGCACCATAGTGACCAGTGGCATGACAAACGAAAGTGGCCAACTGATCAACTGCGAAGCAAACAGTGAGAGCGAAACGCCTAATGCAAGCCTCAGCGTACGACGACGGGCTATCTCTATGCCTTGAAGGCTCGTGCCTGGCTTCATTGTAGTTGGCTCATCTGTAGCCACTCATCCGACATACCTTGTGGCCGAACGTGCGGTTAAGCTTAGTAGGCATAGCTGATAATACTTCTCAGATGAATATGAAACCATGCCAGAGCATTTAACAGCGTATGATCAGAGGAGAAAACAACCACAGATGCCTGTGAGCCGACCCTGAGAGTAAGCTGGTGCCCCTCTTCGGTCGGGTAATCAAAATCAACCAGCACAGGGAAGCGCTGTGCACTCCTGAGCCAGCTACGATCATTATCGATCGTTGGCAGTGATCCCGGTGGCGTTGAATCAAGAGCTACACCAAAGCCCATTTCACGGACATCTCCTGCAAACACCCTGCCGGGAAGCATATCGAATGTGATTAGTGCCCTGTTCCCTGGCTTCATGCGCCCCAGATTATTCTCGGTAAAGTCTGCCTGTAACCAGATATGTTTGACCGCGATAAAGGTCATCAGGGGTGCTCCGGCAGCCGCAAAATGCCCGATGTTTATTTTAACATCACTGACAACACCGTCTTCCGGCGCATAAATCGTGGTCCTCTCAAGATTCAGGCGTGCCTGACCCAGCTTGGCATTGGCAGCATCCAGTCTGCCGCGTGCCGACTCCAGCGTGGCTTCTGCTGACTCAATACGCCGCTCGGAAATTGCCCCTGAGTCCTGTCTCCTGATACGCCGCATACGAATTGTATCTGTTTCTGCTTTTTTCAGGCTAGCTCTGGCTGACTCCAGACCGGCTGTAGCATTTTTCAGATCCAGTTCATATGTTTTCGTATCAAGGCTGAACAGCACCTGCCCCGCCCTGACCTGCTGATTATTGCTAACAGCAACCGCGACAACGATACCGGACACTTCGGGTGCAATCGGCACAACCAGTGCATGTACACGTGCCTGTGATGTATACGGTGTCGTCCGGTCGGAAAACAGATGCCAGGACAACAGTGCAAACACGAGTGCCAGAACAATCCATGTCCATCTCCGTACCGGATCCATACCGGCTTTCAACTCTTCCGCTGCTGTTTCCTGTTCGTTCTCTTCATGCTGTGACATGATACTCTCCCGATATTCTTTGGACGTTATGGGCCCTGATTCAGAACAGGCAGAGGTTCAGCACCATGGGCCTGCTTCTGCGTGCTCTCCAGTAGATCTCCCCAGTCTGTGCGCTCACTCATGCTGCTTCGGCTATGCTCACTGATGAGCTGCTGTGGCCGATTTTCCCAACCGCTGCCCAGTGCTTTATACAGAGCAACCAGACTACGGGCGGCGGCAGTACGGCTATTAAGCATATTTTGCTGCTGCCTGAACAGCGCCTGTTGTGAATCAAGCACCCGCTGATAGTCGGAAAACCCCTCCTTGTATCGGAGTGTAGAGAGCTCATTGGATCGTTTGGCTGAAATAACAGTTTCTACCGTGATTTCAGACTGCAGGCGGGCACCATTGAACCCGGTCATGGCATCTTCCACCTCTCTGGCTGCCTGAATCACCGTTTCACGGTATTGGATCAGAGCCTGTTGCAGGCGGGCATCTTCTACACGGATATTGTTACGAATACGCCCATAATTCAGGAATGGCCAGACAAAAGAGGGCCCGGCCGAATAGGCCAGAGCATCTTTGCCAAACAGATTGGAAAAGGCGGCGTTACCTGTGCCGGCCGCAGCCAGGCCAATCGTACCGTTCAGGCTGAAACTGGGATAGAGATCAGCCGTAGCAACCCCGACTCTGGCATTCTGGGCCCGCGCTGCCAGTTCGGCCTGACGCACATCCGGCCGACGGCGAAGCAGTTCTGCCGGAATGGAGACATTGATCTGCTCAGGAAATGAGGGAATCACCTTGTCCCCACCCAACACTATGCTATCAACACCGGGAGCCCTTCCAAGCAGTGTGCTCAGGGCATTGCGTGCCTTTTTAATGGCAACCTCATAACCCGGAATGGTGGCTTTGGTGCTGAGCAGTAACGTCTTTGCCTGCTGCATGTCCAGCTCTGAATCCTGGCCATTGCGGAACAGCGTTGAGGCAATCTCAAAGCTTCGCTGCTGAATTTTCACGTTCTGCCTTGCGATATCCAGCAGCTCTTCATTGCTGCGAAGCACGAAATAGCTGTCCACCACCTGAGCGGTCAGGAGAATCAATAGCTGATCACGCGCAGCCATCGAAGCAAAAAATGCAGCATCTGTCGCCTCAATGCCACGCCTGAAGCGACCCCAGAAGTCCAGTTCCCATGAGGCACTCAGGCCGATGCTGTTCGTCCACCCATTTGGGCCACCACCTGCACTTTTAGCCGGAGATGAGTAGGCAGTACTACCTGCCGCCACCTGAGTCTGTGGGTAGATATTGCCTTCAGCAATGCCCAGTTGTGCACGCGCTTCCAGCACACGCAAGCCAGCAATTTCCAGATTGTTGTTTTCTGCCCATGCGGTTGCGACCAACTGGTTCAATGCCGGATCATTAAACAGCTTCCACCATTGTGGCTGTTCAATGGGCGATACCTCTATCCCCCGCCTGCCATCTTCAGACCACCCGGCAGGCAGTTCGGCACCCGGCTTCACAAAGTCCGGCCCGACTGTGGTACAGGCCGACAGGGATGCCAGCAAAATCAGGGCAGGAAGGGTAGTGAAAAAACGATGCCTCTTAGCCACTTGCAAACCTGCTACTCGTTGAGCTTATCAGCGATGTACTTGTGACGGCTAAAGAGGCGATTCATTGCCGAGAAGAGAGCCGCTGCAGACAAGCCGAACATCAGCACGCCATTGGCAGCCTCCATTGCCCCCAGCAGACGCCAACGCTCACTCATGACGACATCTCCATAGCCCAATGAAGTAAAATTGACAGTTGAGTGATAAAATGCCGCCTGAAAATGGTCAAACTCGTTCAACTGGACAAACAGCAGTGCCCAGATGGATATCTGGATCAGGTGGCCTACAAACAGTGCCAGTAAAATGGTGATAAGAACCAGCGTATCAAACGTAAACGATTCATTCGTTTGCCACGATTGTTGAGCCTGAATCCTGATCAGATAGCGAATCATGGCAACAACCGCAACGACCTGAATGGCCATGGAAATAACTGTACACAAACTGCCCAGTATCAATGGCAGAAGCATTGCTTCTTCCTCTTTTTCGTGCTGCTCATCTCAGAATCAATCACTCTGACCCCGGTCAGAGGCTGTAACACCCTCTGCATCTACCGGAGCCACGCCCCCATCCACCCACACGCCAAACAGCTTGTAGCCCAACGTGAGAACGACAGCGCCAACAAACAGGCCGATAATGCCGGACGTCAACATACCGCCAATTGCCCCCAGCAGAACAACCAGCATCGGCGCATCGACGCCACGCCCCAGAAATATCGGCTTAAGCAGGGCATCACAAAAGCTGACGGCCACAGCCCATATGGCGAACAGGGTGGCGATGGTGGGATCCTGTACAGAAAACACATAAACCGCGACAGGCCCGAGAACAAGAAGCGGTGGCAGTTGAACAATGGCTACAATGAGAACGACAAAAGCCAGAAATCCGGCAGCCGGCACACCAACTGCCATCATACCAATGCCAGCCAATAGAGCCTGAAACAGGGCAATACCCAACAAGCCATTGGAAACACTACGAATCGTTGCAACTGACAGGGTTACATACTGTTCACACCGCTCACCCACAAGTTTTTTAACCAGCCGTTTGACAGCCAGGCTTGCCGACTCCGCCTGAGCCAGAAAAGCAATCGCAATCAGGATTGAAACAACAAATTGAAGGATGCCCAGACCGGCACCTGCCGCCATGGATATCAGTTTCCGTCCAAAATCAACCAGTTGATCGTGATAGGTTGCAATCATAGCACTCAGGTCGGCAGAGGCCTGGCTCCATAAATCATAGGACCTCTCACCAATCAATGGCCATGAACGAACGCTTTCGGATGGAGGCGAAATGGAGAGCGTGCCAGCTTTCAATGCTGCTCCCAGAGATGTGGCACCATCCACCAGTGAGGAGAACATGGCATACGATGGCAAAATAATGGCA
>JAJRVG010000115.1 GCA_021545595.1 Zetaproteobacteria bacterium
AGCGTCAACAGCAAGGTCATTGTATTCTAATCGACATGCATGATCGCACGCGCCACCGAACTAGTATCTTTATCCAGAGCCCCTATCAGAAAACAGGCCAGTCAATCTATGATCAAAAGGGTGGAGCATTTGTTATTTAAGAAACGGGTAGCACTTTCAAGCTCTACACCACCATTCTCCAGTCATCAAAGCATATATAAATATACCATTCATGCATGCCTGATCATGGTGGGGTTGATAGCCATAGCTTCAACGGCCTTTGCCGCTCCAACCCAGCAACAGCTTGAGGAGGCCGCCAGGCAGGCCGACCAGATTCAGCGCGACCAGCGCGGCCACCTTGAGAAGGAACGAGCCGAAGAGCTGTTGAAACGGCCGCGCACAACTATCGAGGTTGAAAAACCTGAGCCCTCTCTCAAGGCAGGGGATGGCCTTTGCCGAGAGGTGAAGCAGATTATTGTCGAAGGTGCGACGCTGTTATCTAATAGCGAGCGCAACAAACTTACCGCTCCCTACATTGGCACGTGTATGACTGTGCATGATATTGAGGTTCTGCTGAGTAAAATTACCAAGCTCTACATCGATAAAGGTTATGCTTCTGCCCGTGTCTATATCCAGCCGCAGGATCTGGCTACAGGGACTCTGCGCATACTGGTCGTGGAAGGTGTTATCGAGAAACTGATGCTCGAAGGTGGCGACGACAACAGTAACGTCAATCTTGCAACAGCCTTCCCCAGAATAGTAGGAGAGCCGCTCAACCTTCGTGATATCGAACAGGGTCTTGACCAGATCAATCGCCTAGCATCCAATAATGCCACCATGGCGATCACTCCTGGCGAGAAGGCTGGTGGCAGTATTGTTATTATCCGCAACCAGCCATCGCGCCGACTGCGAGGCAATCTTAGTTACGATAATCAGGGTGCGACCTCAACAGGTCAGCATATGGCATCAGTAAGCGCAAGCCTGGACAATCCCCTGAGACTCAACGATAGCGTTAACGTTTCCCACCGCCGCAATGCCGATAGCAATGACAAAGGACAAAATCTGCGATCCACCTCATTCATGTATTCAGTGCCGGCAGGTTACCTGTCTATCTCTATGTCATACGTTCTTTCGGAGTACGCAAGTACTGTCACTGCTGCCGGTGGCAACCTCATTGCCAGCGGTGAATCCAGGAGCGGTTCGCTCTCCGCTGAATACCTTGCTTACCGTGACAGGATCAATCGCGTTACTATTACAGGCACACTTGCCAATAGTAATTCAAAGAGCTACCTCGAAGGTCAACTTTTGAGTGTCAGTAGCCGAATTCTCTCCTCCTTCGACCTTGGTGCTCGCCTGGATACCCGCCTGTTCGATGGCGTGCTCGGCCTGAATCTTGACCATGTCTGGGGGCTGAAGGCTTTTAATGCCCTGCGTGATCCAGTGGGGCTGCCTTCGACGGCACCGCACGCCCAGTTTCGCAAATGGAAGGGGGGGGTAAGCTGGATGAGGCCCTTCCAGATCGGCGGGCAGAACTTCTCTTTTGATACCTCTTTAAGTGGCCAGATCAGCAATGATGTGCTTTACGGATCAGAGCAATTTTCAATTGGCGGTCTTTATACCGTGCGCGGCTACAGGGACACTTCAATTGCCGGAGACCGGGGCTTCTACTGGAGAAACACCTTCTCCATGTTCAACCAGGTTCATGCCAGCGGCGTGACAGTCAACATAAAACCCTATATTGGTTATGACTACGGTCTGGTCTGGAATCATCACACAGTAACAGGTGGTCGTCTTTTAGGTATGGCGGCCGGTGTGAATGTTTCAGCCTCTCTCGTGAATCTTGATGTTTCTGCGGTCAAACCGGTCTCTATGCCAAATAATCTAAAAGACGAAGGTCTACAGTGGTTTGCTAAAATCACTGTGACTCTTTAACAGGATATCAGCATGACTAACGTATCTCTGAACCATTCTCACCACTCCAAACGTATATTGGCACTGTTCGTGATAGCCAGTATGTTGTTCCCATCGTTCGCCACCGCTGCTGGCCTGGCCGTAGCCCCGGGCTCTGGAGCTACCACTGTCACCAATGCCCCGAACGGCGTTCCTGTGGTGAATATTGACAAGGCCAATGGTGCTGGCCTTTCTCATAACAGATTTACTGATTACAACGTCAATACCAACGGTCTGATTCTCAATAATGCAAACTCTTCCCAGATGCAGCGCCAGTCAAAGTTGGCCGGGCAGATACTTGCAAACCCTAATCTGGCAGCTGAGGCCAGAGTAATCCTCAATGAGGTGGTCGCTCCCAATCGCAGCCAATTGCTAGGTTTCACAGAAGTAGTTGGTGGCAGGGCCGATGTCATTGTTGCCAACCCGTATGGTATTACCTGTAAAGGTTGTGGTTTTATCAACACCGACCGTGCCACGCTCACCACAGGCACGCCAAATATCGGGGCGAATGGCAGCCTCACAGGCTTTAACGTCAACAGCGGCGATGTGCTGATCGGTGGTACAGGCGTCAATGCCACTGCGCAGCAAATTTTCGATATCGTCGCCCGTTCGATCAGGGTGGATGGCAATATCAATCTCAGCTCAACCGGTACGCTGGGCATCACCACGGGTAACAATGTCTGGAATTATGCCGGCCGCAATGTAACCGGTGCCACGACGGGTAGTGGTGCCGCGCCACTCTACGCTTTTGATTCAACACTTCTGGGCGGCATGTATGCAGGAAGAATCAGCATTATCGCCACCGAAGCGGGCGTGGGTGTGCGCATGCTGGGCAATGCTGCGGCCAGCGCCGATGATTTTATACTCAACAGCGCAGGCAAGATCGAAGTCGGTTCCGCTGTGAGTGCAGCGCGTGACTTGAGCTTTACTACAACGTCCTCCACCGGAACCCAGGATCTCCTTTTCAACGGTGCGACTGCCAAGGCTTCCGCTTCGCGTAATATTTCCCTCTCTGCCACGACCGGCCAGGTGACATTAAGCGAGGGCGAGTTGTATGCTGCAAACAACCTCGCTCTTACTGCTACAAGTCTGAGTGATGTTTCTACTACCGCGAAGACACGTTTTGCCGAGGTCAACAACAGCCTGACTACTACCGGCGTAGCGACGATTGATGGAGCATCGTGGGGGGCAGGCAGCGCGCTATTCGGCAGCTTCGACAGCCTCACCATTGGCGCCAATGGCGGTACTTTGTATGCCGGTACCACGCTGGGGTTGAATGCCACCAACAACCTCTCACTGGCTACAGCAGCAGTTCGTTCTACAGGCAACATGACACTAACTGCCACTACGGGTGCGATCAGCACCGCAGCAGGTGCAGCCCAAGGCATTCACAGTATCAGTGGCAATCTGAATTTAACGGCTGGTAACGGGCTCAACAACCAGGGTACGATATCCTCCTCGGGTAGTATGGCTCTTACCGGTAGCGGCCTGGTCAACGGCAGTGCAATAAATTCCGGGGCAAAGTTATTCGGTGGAACCGGCAGTTCCTTTACACTTTCGAGCGACCTGTTGAATTATGCTGCTATTCACTCATTTGGTGATTTAACTATTAATGCCGCAAACATAACCAATACGAGCACGGGGGGGCTCTCTGCCGGGACAAGTTTGAACCTGGCCGCCAGCGGAAATATTGACAATTCAGGCGCTCTTTATGCAGGCACGCAATTGACTGCGACGGCTACGGTTAACCTGACCAATAATTTTAGCGGCACCATGGACTCTGCCGGTAGCATGACGCTGTCAGCAGGTGCGATTTTCACCAACAACCACACTATCAATGCGTTTCAGAATATTAATGTCGATGCGCCTACTTTCCTCAACTCGGTTCCCGGCAACCCGACTCGTCAAGTGACGACTTTATATGGCCAACGGCTTCCGGATACAGTGACGATTACTTGTACGGGTATTTGTAAACCGGCCGTAGATATACCTTGGAGCGATAATGGAGCAGGTCTCAGCAGAACGTGGTGGATGAGAACCGACTCAGATGTCGAATATTTCACCTTCACCGGCGGCATCACCGCGCTGCCTGCCCCTGCCGACAAGCCACAAATCATTGCCGGATTGGCGTTGAATCTTTCCGGCTTTACAACAGCAAAGAATGTCGGCGGTCTGCTGACGGCTACTGATATGACAATTACCGGAGCACTTCCAGCTGCTACCTTTACCAATGACGACCTTTCTCTGACAACCACAGAGACAACGTATTATTGGGTTCATTACATTAAGGGCTTTCAGCATTTTTATAATGACACTATAGGTGGTCAGGAAATACATAGGTATACTCAGCCCTTTTTTCCTATCGTAGATCCCAAGCTTTCCGCCCCACCTGGGTTTGTGAGTGAGCAAGCGTTTACTGAATGGTCAGGGTTTCCATTATCTGGAACAACGCTTACCCCGCATCTAACAAAATCTTCAACCCCTTATGGTGCGGGCGTCATCTCCACGAATGCGGCGACTTTTACAAACGCCAATCTAGCTGTTAACAGCTCGCCCTTCGTAACGAAACCGGCCTCTGGTCCGAGCAAAGGCACTATCAATCCGGTTTTCATCGCACCTCAGTTGCCCACGAATCCTAACGGTTATTTCGTGATCAGCCAGAAGCCCGGCTCCCAATATCTGGTAGAGACCAATCCGTTATTTGTTTCCGGGGCAAGCTTCACCGGTTCCGATTATATGATGGAGCTTTACGGCTACAGTCCTGAGCAGGAGATCAGGCGTCTGGGCGATGCCAACTACGAGGCTTACCTGATAAAGCAGCAACTGATTGCTCAGACCGGAAAAAGCATTCTCGACGGCTACGACAATGAGGCCAAGCAGATGAAACGCCTGATGGATCAGGCTGTCGCCGAGGGCAAGAAACAGGGATTTGAATTCGGCAAGGAGCTTACGCCCGATCAAATCGCCAACCTGAAATCAGATGTGGTATGGATGGTGGAAACTGAAGTCGCTGGCCAGACAGTGCTGGCGCCGGTCGTCTATCTGGCGTCTGAAACCCGCGAGGCCATCCAGACCGGTTCCGTGATTGCTGCAAAAAATCTTAATCTGGATGTGACCTCCGTTACCAACACGGGCGGAACCATCAGCGGCTCGGAATCCCTTAATATTACTTCAAAAAGACCTCTGCACCGTGGTGATCTGAGATATTTTCCCAGCCCATTTTATTTGTTATAGTTTCTTTGGTTTAGGGGGTATTTATGCTTGGTTTATCGGTATCGATGATCGAATCACGACTTGGTCGGGATCATCATCTTGTG
>JAJRVG010000116.1 GCA_021545595.1 Zetaproteobacteria bacterium
ACCTCTTTACTATCCGGCTCATAGAGATAATCCCAATAGCCGGTATGAGTAGCATCATCAGGAATCGGACATGGTAGAAGACGCATGGACAGAGGCGTCTGAGTCATGGTGTTTTCAAACTCACTGTAGACCAGGTATACCTCATCCACTTCACCCTTCATGTAGCGATCCATTGTCAAGCCTACTACACCAAGAATATCTGCAATTTCCGGTGAGTCCGGAACATTTTCAACTGAACCGGCGATACCGGTGAAGCGTTTAAGGAACGCACCTGCACGCCGACCAATAGCATAAACTTCTGTTTCAACCGTCTGATTTTTAAGAATCTCAACGGCCTTTTTCAGGGCATTGGTATTGAGACCGCCACAAAGGCCCTTATCTGTAGAAACAACAACAACGCCAACTTTTTTGATCTCTTCGCGTTCGATTACGAACGGGTGCTGATACTCCGGATGTGCCTGCATCAGATTAGAGACAACATGTTCAATACCCTCTGCATATGCACGGGCGGCAATCACACGATCCTGAGCTTTACGCATCTTGGATGCAGCAACCATCTCCATCGCCTTGGTGATTTTGCTGGTATTTTGAATGGCCTTGATCTGGCCTCTAATTTCCTTAGCAGATGCCACAGCAGGACTCCCTAGTAGGTTCCGGTAGCTTTGAAGGAAGCAATGGCTTTCTTCAGGCTTTCGGCCACTTCATCGGTCAGTTCAGGTTTAGCATTCAGGCCGTTCATCAAGCCTGCTTCAGCAGAAGCCAGATGAGCCAACAGGCCCTTCTCAAAATCATGAATCTTCTTCACATCAATATCGTCCAGATCACCATTGTTCAGGGCAAACAGAACGGTGGTCATCTCTGCAACAGACTGCGGGCTGTTCTCATCCTGCTTAAGAATCTCAACACCACGTTTACCACGTTCGATCTGCTGACGGGTTGCCTCATCAAGATCGGAGGCAAACTGTGCAAAGGCTGCCAGTTCACGATATTGGGCAAGGTCAAGACGAAGGCCGCCACCAACCTTTTTCATCGCCTTGGTCTGAGCCGCACCGCCCACACGCGATACGGAGAGGCCTGCATTAATTGCCGGACGCTGACCTGCATTAAACAGAGAAGTTTCCAGAAATATCTGACCATCGGTAATAGAGATCACGTTGGTCGGTACGAATGCAGACACATCGCCTTCCTGAGTCTCAATGATTGGAAGAGAGGTTAGAGAGCCTGTCTTGCCTTTCACTTTACCCTTGGTGAACTTTTCAACATAAGTTTCATCAACTCGGGATGCGCGCTCCAGCAGACGGGAGTGCAGGTAAAATACATCACCGGGGTATGCTTCACGGCCCGGAGGACGACGAAGAATCAGTGAAACCTGACGATATGCCCAGGCCTGCTTGGTCAGATCATCATATACGATCAGTGCATCTTCACCACGGTCACGGAAATACTCACCCATGGTGCACCCACTGTAAGGCGCAATGTACTGCAGTGCAGCAGATTCTGATGCAGAAGCGGCTACGATAATCGTGTTATCAAGGGCACCGTGCTCAGCAAGTGTACGAACCACACTCGCTACAGTTGATGCCTTCTGGCCAACCGCAACGTAGATACAGGTCACGCCTGAATCTTTCTGGTTAATAATGGTATCGACTGCAATGGCAGTCTTGCCGGTCTGACGGTCACCAATAATCAATTCGCGCTGGCCGCGGCCAACAGGAACCATGGCATCAATTGATTTAATACCGGTCTGCAGCGGCTGATCAACAGACTTGCGTTCAATCACACCCGGTGCAATCCTCTCAACAGCACTGTGCTCTGCTGCCTTAATCGGGCCTTTACCATCAATCGGCTGGCCCAGTGCATTTACAACACGGCCTTTCAAACCGGGGCCGGTTGGAACTTCAAAGATACGGCCAGTACATTTAACCTGATCGCCTTCGCTAAGATGCGTGAACTCACCGAAAATCACCGCACCTACTGAGCCCTCTTCAAGGTTCAGTACCATGCCGAATGTATCGCCAGGGAACTCAAGCATTTCGCCTGCCATGGCTCCGGAGAGACCGTGGATCAGGGCAACGCCATCACCAACGGAGATCAGGCGGCCTACATTTGCATCTGCAGCGCCTGCTTCAAATCCCTTGATCTGCTCCTTAATGATGGAACTGATTTCTGCGGTATCGAGTTTCATATCTTCTATCCTCTAATGACCAATCAATATTCTATACAAACAGGTGGTTCAACTATGCCGCGATTGCCCTGCGCAACCCTTCCAGCTTACCACGAACTGAGCAGTCGATCTGGCGATCGCCAATATTGACAACCATGCCACCCAACAACTGCTTATCTTCAACAATCTCAAGCTCAACCTTCTTGCCTGCAACATCAGCAACGGCAGCTTCAATTTTCTTTCTGGTTTCAGCACTTGGCTTCACTGCCACAACAACTGTTGCAACAACACGCTCTTCTGCCTCACGAGCCATCTCTTCAAACAGCTCATTAATTTCAGGCAGCAGTGATGTCTTGCCACGCTCACACAACAGTGACACCAGACGCACCAACTCATCAGAGAGAGAACCAATAGCCTTCTTCAGCACCTTCACCTTCTGTTCGGGTGTGCAGTCAGGCATCTCAAGGAAATCCTGAACCTCTTTTACTGAAGCAACTTCTACCAATGCAGAGAGTCCTGCAGCAAGATCCACCCCCTCCCGGGAGAGCTCAAACAGCGCTCTGGCGTAACGGCGTGAAATGGTGATTGAGCTCATGCGCGACCAAATCCTTCAGCCACAACACCATCAATCAACTTGGCATGACGCTTGGCATCCAGCTCTGCATCAATGACACGCTCAGCAGCCAGCATGGCAATATCTGCCACTTCTTTACGCAGCGCCGAACGTGCGCGGTTGGCCTCAGCCTCAACCTCTTCACGTGCTGACTCAACAATCTGCTGAGAATCTTTGCGTGCTTTGGTTATAGCCTCTTCGTTTACTTCGGCAGCACGCTTTTCAGCAGAGGCAACAATCGCCTGCGCCTTCATGCGTGCATCCTGCAGTTGTGCATCAATCTCAGCTGCAGCCTTAGCCTCAGCTTCCTTACCAGCATCTGCAGCTGCCAGACCAGCTTCAATCTTCTTCGTGCGAGCTTCCATCGCATCGTTCAGCGGACCATAAAGGAATTTCTTCAGCAGAAACACCATGGTCAGGAAAACGACAATCTGGCCGATAAATGTTAGGTCAATACTCATGAGTAAGCCTCACTTCCTGTTAATTTTAATAACA
>JAJRVG010000117.1 GCA_021545595.1 Zetaproteobacteria bacterium
ATTGCCGCATTCGGAAAGGATCACATCCACAAAATTGCTGAAGATGCAGTGCTTAATGCCAACTACATTCTTGCTCGCCTGAAAGAGGCCTACCACGTACCGTTTGAAGGCATCTGTAAGCATGAATGCCTGCTGACCGATAAGGTTCAGAACAGGCACGGCGTTAAGACGCTGGATATTGCCAAAGGATTGATTGATCTCGGTTTTCATCCAATGACGGTCTATTTTCCTTTGGTCGTTCATGGTGCCATGCTGATTGAACCCACAGAGAGCGAATCACGCGAAACCATTGATGCCTTTTGCGATGCTATGCTGGAAATCGCCAGGGCGTGTGAAGAGGGTAATACCGAAGCACTGCATATTGCCCCGACACTCCCCATCCGTTCCCGGCTGGATGAAACCGCTGCTGCGAGAAACCCAATCCTGACCTGGCCAAGGGATTAGATACGGCTTTGAGCTCCCTGTCCGCACATGGAAGTGCGGCGAGTGAATAACATGAACTCGTAAGTGAAGGCGGACATGTGCCGCCGAAACGATAAAAGCGAAAAGCAGGAGGCTTTTTGCGGATGATTTAAAAAGGTTTCACGACCACCATAATGACAATCGCGATCAGAATCAGGGTTGGGAACTCATTATAGAAACGGTAGAATTTATGGCCGCGTCTGTTCACACCCGCAGCAAACGTTTTTACAACAGCACCGCTGTAAAAATGGTAGGCCAGCAACGGTAGAACAAGTGCGATCTTGACCCAGAACCAGGGCTCCCCCTGCAGGTACTCCCACTCCATCGTGGTCATGGCAATACCGCACGCAACAGTCACGATCATCGCCGGTTGCATGATGTACCTGTAGAGTTTGAACTCCATTACACAAAACTGTTCGTGAATCGGGCCTTCGGGCTGGCCGGCGTGATAGACGAAGATGCGTGGCAGATAAAAAAGCCCTGCAAACCAGGCGACCATAGCAATAATGTGAAAGGCTTCGACCCACGCAATTGGTGCTGTTTCCATGGCTGAAGCTTACTCTTCCGGCAATTCTATCGCCAGAATATCTTCCAGCCTCACCTCCAGCAAAATTCCGGCCTCGGAATCAAAGAAGCCCCACTCTACACCATCAATAGCCCGCCACTCATTCGGTATCGCCATCACAGCATGATGTTCACCATGATCATCCCTGTAGATAATCCGACAGTGCCTCTTACGGGCAGCAGCCGATTCAAAACGGCCATGTATAGAATATGAAACTGTCATGAGACAATCATAGACCATCTCGCTATGTTTCACTGATGCGTAGAATTGATTGCATCGAACCCTTCCGTGTTATGCAACTGCTGGAACGTGCAAAAGAGCTGGAGAGCACGGGCAGGAAGATTGTTCACATGGAGATCGGAGAGCCGGACTTTCTTACGCCACACTCCGTTATTGAGGCTGCCAAATCACACCTTGATAACGGTGATCAGTTCTACACACCATCAACAGGCGCCCCCGAACTACAACAGGCACTTTCACAGTGGTACAGAGATGAATATGGTGTAACTATTGATTCGAAACGGATACTGATCACACCGGGAACCTCCGGTGCCTTCAGCCTGATCTATGCAGTGCTGCTGGAGGCCGGTGAATCCGTACTTCTCTCCGACCCTGGCTATCCATGCCAGCGCAACTTTATCCGCCTTGCCGGTGGCACTCCTGTCAACGTCCCGGTTGGCCCAGAGAGCCGCTATCATCTATCCAGCGATCTGGTTCAGCAGAGGTGGCAGACAGAGACACGGGCTGCCGTCGTTATCAATCCGGGCAACCCGACAGGGACTCTGATCAAGCCGGATGAGTTGAAGCGCATTGCATCTGCGTGCAGGGAGCGAGAGGGCTATCTGATCTCAGATGAGATATATCATGGCCTGACCTACGGTATTGAGCCGCCATGCGCCCTTCAGTTTAATAACAGTGCAATTGTCGTTAACGGCTTCTCCAAACGCTGGGCGATGACTGGTTGGCGAATCGGCTGGATCATTGTCCCCGAAACGTTGATCGATGCATGCAGGCGGGTGATGCAAAACATATTCATTGCCGCGCCCACACTGTCTCAATACGCCGCTATCACTGCCCTCAAAGAGAAAGCTGCCGTTGAAAGTATGCGCCTGGCCTACAATGAACGTCGGCAGTTTCTGCTCAGGGAGCTGCCAAAGCTTGGTTTTGAAATTGTTGTAGAACCTCAGGGTGCCTTTTATATCTATGCCAATGTAGCGAAGCTTACCGATGACTCCCACAGCTTTTGCTGGAAGCTCCTTGAAGAGAGGGGTGTGGCTATTACACCAGGGGAAGATTTTGGTGCCTACCAATCTGACAGACACGTCCGATTCTCCTATGCCACTGGTATGGATGAACTAAGAGAGGGAGTGCGGCGAATCTCTGCTTTGTAAGATTCTTCTCTGTGAAATAACATATTCTGCGTTATAGTAGCAGCTCTAAAAAAGGAGTTTTAGTGGATAGCCATACAGTTTTAATCGTGGAAGATGAGTCCGTCACACAGGATGTTCTGGCTCGGGTGGTTGAAAATCAACCTCAGCTTAAACTGCTGGCAGCCGTGCCAAACGTTGCTGCGGCAGAGGCTATGCTGGAGCATAAACCTGATATTATCCTTGTTGATATCGGCCTCCCTGATGGTAACGGGATTGATCTTATTCGTCAGATCAAGCAGCAACATCCGGAGGGTGCGGTGATGGTTGTCTCTGGTTTTGGTGATGAGGAGCACGTGCTTGAGGCCATTGAGGCCGGAGCCACCGGGTATATTTTAAAGGATGACTCTCTGGCAAAAGTCGGCCCCCATATCCTGCAACTTATTAAAGGCGAATCCCCCATCAGCCCGGGTATTGCCCGCTATCTTCTCAAACGCTTTCAGACACCACATCAACAGGTTACAGATGACCCCCAACCCTCACTTACCGAACGGGAGAATGATGTTCTGACACTTATTGCCAAAGGCTACGGCAGACAGGAAGTGGCTGAAAACCTGGGTGTAAGCCAGCACACAGTGACCACCCACATCAAACATATCTACCGTAAACTCTCCGTACACTCACGAACTGAAGCTGTCTTTGAGGCGTACCAGATGGGGTTGATCAAACCATATAGCTAATATTTTTATTCTTCTGCCCTGAAATAGAAACGCCTGCCACAACCCGACCAGTACTAAAAGAACCAGCACCACCCATTTGTCCTATCCGTCATTCCAGCGGAGGCTGGAATCCATGGATGCCGGGGGGCGCCCGGTATGACGTGGTGTTATTATTGCTCCCACTATTCAGCCAAAGCCCGGCATGGCAAGACAGTTTGGGTGAAGCAGTAGTGCACCATCCCCCTTTTGCGGGATACACGAACCATTGTGCCTCGTGCAGGGTCGGCTTCACCGCAACTACTGCAGAGTTACAAACCTAGCATGAAAGGGGTATCTGTTTGGGACGCTAGGTAAGGGAAGGGTATGAGGGGACAGGATGTCCCCTCTATTTATTTGTGGCCTCGGGCAGGGTTGCTATGCTGAATCATCCAACAGGCATTAAATGAGCCTTCTACATCAATAGCGATCTCTACTGCTCCAGAGCTGAACTGGCATAGCAGAGAAAATATGTGCCAATAAGCTGTTCCAATCAGACTTTATGGTAAATAAATAAGCATTCCGATTCATCCCGAAAACCGGATGCCTTGAAAAATCAGCGTGCATAAGATGACATCCTCACCATCATCGCTAGACTTACCGGCCTTTGATAAAATGATTTAGTCACACTGGAGCCAACCTCCCTATGTTCAATGTTCTTACAAAGATATTCGGCAACCGCAACGAACGTATTCTGAAAGATATGTATCCTGTTGTGGATCAGATCAACGCCCTGGAAGAGGAGACAAAAGCCCTCTCCGATGAGGCTCTGAAAGAGAAAACCAATGAATTTAAACAGCGGCTTGCCGAGGGAGAGTCTCTGGACGATCTGTTGCCGGAGGCCTTTGCAGTTGTCCGGGAAGCATCTACACGCGCGCTCGGCATGCGTCATTTTGATGTGCAACTGATCGGCGGAATGATTCTCAATGGTGGCAAGATTGCCGAGATGAAGACCGGTGAGGGTAAGACTCTGATGGCAACCCTTCCGGTCTATCTCAATGCCCTGACCGGCCGTGGCGTACATGTGGTAACTGTGAACGATTACCTTGCCGCACGCGATGCCGAGTGGATGGGAAAACTCTACAGTTTTCTTGGACTGACTACCGGCGCCATAGTGCACGGCATCTCCAGTGAAGAGCGTCAGGCAGGCTATGCCGCTGATATCACCTACGGCACTAATAATGAGTTCGGTTTTGATTACCTGCGCGACAACATGGCCTTTGTCCGGGAAGATCTTAGCCAGCGTGAGAAACATTTTGCCATTGTCGATGAGGTGGACTCCATCCTGATTGATGAGGCAAGAACGCCACTGATCATCTCTGGTCCGGCCGAACAGGCAACCGACCTCTACGAGCAGGCAGATGTGCTGATTAAGCAGCTGGATGAGTCTGACTATGAGAAGGATGAAAAAGACAAGGTAGTCTCCTATACCGAAGAGGGTATGGAACATATCGAGGCGCTGTTCCGTGAAGCAGGCCTGATGGAAACCGGCAACCTCTACGACCCTGAAAATGTGAATCAGATGCATGCAGCCACCCAGGGGCTGCGGGCCAATACACTGTTTACCCGTGAAGTAGATTACATTGTTCGTGATGGTGAATTGATCCTGATCGATGAGTTTACCGGTCGTATGACACCGGGGCGCCGCTACTCCGATGGCCTGCATCAGTCACTTGAGGCTAAAGAGGGGGTAGAAATTCAACCTGAAAACCAGACTCTGGCCTCCATCACATTCCAGAACTACTTCCGAATGTACGATAAGCTGGCCGGGATGACCGGTACTGCGGATACCGAGGCGGAAGAGTTCCAGAAGACCTATAAACTTGAAGTGGTTATTGTTCCAACCAATCAGGAGATGATCCGTAATGATATGACTGATCTGATCTACCGGGATCAGGAGGATAAATATCTTGCCATCATTGATGATATTGTGGCAACCCATGAAAGAGGGCAACCCATCCTTGTCGGCACAACATCAATCGAAAAGTCAGAGCAGCTCTCCAGCATGCTGCAGGCAAAAGGTGTAAAGCATGAAGTGCTTAACGCCAAACACCATGAGCGTGAGGCTGAAATTGTAGCTCAGGCAGGACGAAAGGGGGCGCTTACTATCGCCACCAACATGGCTGGTCGTGGCACCGACATTATGCTGGGTGGCAACCCCGACATGCTGATCTCACAGCTGCCGAAAAAACTTTCTGACAATGAGCGGGAGGTGAAGGCTGAAGAGATTCGTGCTGCATGTAAACGTGAACATGATGAGGTGACTGCGGTCGGTGGCCTCCACATTCTCGGCACCGAGCGCCATGAATCCCGCCGTATCGACAACCAGTTGCGCGGTCGTTCCGGGCGTCAGGGTGATCCGGGATCCACCCGTTTCTACCTCTCCATGGAAGATGACCTGATGCGTATCTTCGGCGGCGAAAAGATGCAGTCGATGCTGACCAAGATGGGCTTCAGCAAAGGTGAAGTGATTGAGCACCCCTGGGTGACCAAAGCCATTGAAAATTCGCAGAAGAAGGTTGAGGGACGCAATTTCGATATACGTAAACAGCTACTGGAGTATGATGATGTCATGAACCAGCAGCGTGATGTTATCTACTCACAGCGGCTCGAACTGCTGGAGGCTGAAGATGTTCGTGATGTCATCGAGGATATGCGCCGGGATTATGCCAAGCAACTAACCGGCAAGTTCCTTTCGGGGCATGCTGATCAGTGGGATCTGGACAGCTTCAGGGAGATGCTGGAAAAGAGTCTGACACTTGAAGCCGACGTCGAGGCATGGCGTGATGCCTGCGATATTCAGGATGCCGAATCCATGGCAGAGAAACTCACCGAAGCTCTGGAACTGCATTTGAGTGAAAAAGAGGCAATAACGGGAGCCGAACAGATGCGTGGCTTTGAAAAATGGCTGCTGCTCAATGTGCTGGACCATCACTGGAAAGAGCACCTGCTGGCCATGGATCACCTGCGCCAGAGTGTTGGCCTGCGTGGTTACGCCCAGAAACAACCAATTCAGGAGTATAAACGCGAATCATTCGAGCTCTTCTCTGCAATGATCGACAGAATCCGCGAACAGGCGATGACTACGCTGCACAGCGTCCAGATCGAGAGGCCTGAAGAGATGGAGCAGCAGAAGCCAAAACAGGAAGCACCTGTCACCTATAGTCGCGGTGAAAACGAACCTGCTGAAGCTGTCCATACCTACAAGCGCGAACAGCCAAAGGTGGGTCGTAACGATCCCTGCCCGTGCGGATCAGGTAAAAAGTATAAACAGTGCCATGGAAAACGGAGTTGATTGATTTGATCCGGCCTATGCCATCCATGGCTTCGGCCTTGAATTGCTGCGCAAGCGCGCGGGCTTGCTACGCTTACGGCTCGTCTACACTCGCCGCCCCACAAGGTGAATCGAGTCTGCGAGAGAGAAGGTACCCTGGGGTACATCCTGTGGGGAGCGGTGATGTTTCACATGCTTGGAATGGGGATGCACCATGGCTGTAAATGCCCCGCATCTGTCACCCACCCTGCCGGTACCTGGATTCAGAGCTGGCACAGCCTCCTGCGGCGTTAAGTCACCTGAGCTGAAAGGCAAACGCCAGGACGTCTCCCTGATTGTTGCAGATGTCCCCTGCCATGCAGCAGGAGTGTTTACACAGAACCGCTTCAGGGCAGCCTGCGTAAAACTTGGTGAAGCAACCCTCCATGCAAATGCACATAACATCCGAGCCATTATTGCCAACAGTGGCAATGCCAATGCCGGAACAGGTAAGCTGGAGAAGCAGTGGTCCGAAGATATGATTTCATCAGCGGCAGCAGCTGTCGGCCTCGATACAGATAAAATACTTTCTGCCTCAACAGGTGTGATCGGCACCCCCTTCCCCATTGATCGCATTCGCAGTGGAATGGATGAGGCAGTTAAGGCTCTGAATGAAAACCACTGGGAAACAGCGGCAGATGCAATCAGAACAACCGACACCTTTGCCAAGTGGTCTTCAAAAAAGGCAGGTGACTATACCATCACCGGTATTGCCAAGGGCTCCGGTATGATTCATCCAAACATGGCAACCATGCTCGGTTTTATTGTTACCGATGCGCCACTTTCAGCTGAGCAGTTGCAGCCGATGTTACAGCGTGTTGCCGACCGCTCGTTTAATTGTATTTCAGTTGATGGCGACAGCTCCACCAACGACACACTCTACCTGCTTTCCAGCGGCATTGGCCTTGGTCACCCACCGATGGATGATACCTCTGAATTTGAACAGGCACTGACAGAGCTCTGTATTGAACTTGCCCAGTTAATCGTCCGTGATGGTGAAGGCGTGTCGAAGTTCGTCACCATTGAAGTTACGGGTGCCGCCAGTAAAGCCGATGCCAGAACGGTCGGCCGTTCGATTGCTGTTTCTCCTCTGGTGAAAACCGCCTTTGCCGGCAGTGATGCCAACTGGGGTCGTATTCTCTCAGCTATAGGCAATGCCGGCATTGAGATCGATACGGATAAAATCTCCCTTAAGGCAGACAATGTCATCATACTGGAATCTGGAAACCTGCATCCGGAGTACCGGGATGGGGATGGCATGGCTGTGTTCGCCGAGGACGAGTTCTCCCTCCATGTTGATCTTGGACTGGGCAACGAGTCTGCTACGGTCTGGACTGGAGACCTGACACATGAATACATCACCATCAATGCGGAGTACCGCACCTGACTAACCTGAACAATCAGGCTGCTTGACCTCTATTTGGCAAATGATCTGATTTTAAGTGGTGCCTCCAGAAAGGCGGTGCGTCTGGCCCCGCAGTTATCTTTGATCAACGACAGATACAGCTTCTGATCGCGCAGTACCCAGTAATAACTGCCAGAGCTCATTCGCTTGCCCCGGCAGGCATAGAGACCGCCACGATCGTGAACTGTTATTTTATTGTCTTCAACGCTGAAGGTACCTTCAACAAAAGTCGTGGAGCCTGAATAAATTCTAAACGTTCCTTTCTCACTCATCTCCATGGGGGATCCTCTTAGCTCCAGCAGGCCATAAGGAAAAGAGTTGCCACTCGAATCATCTGCCATCACACCCACCGGTATGAGCAGCGTCAGGAAGATAACCAGCACTGTTTTACTTTTCATTCAGACTGTTCCCCTCTCTTTACTGCCCCGCCCACTGGCAGGCATCTGGCTTCAAGACACTTAAGATTAAGCATTAAATGTTCTGAATCAGGTAACGCGTTCAGTATGGCCAATATTTGACAAGTGATCAGCTTTAGTCAATGTTCATCCCTTATAAAGAGTGGCGGCATATCGGAGAAAAGGTCTGGAAAAAAGTCCAGTCTCCACGGTCTGATCTCCCTCCATCCCCCAGTATCCGGTAATGTGGTAACTCCTATGAAGCAAACAACACTCTATTATAGTGACAGGCCATCATGGTTAAACCAGATGGGCTCTTTTATCGCCATGCTGATACTGATCGTGATGCCCTTTTTCTTTGATATGCCAAAAATACAAATCGTACTTAATATACTGCTAGTCTCGCTGCTCATACTGATGGTTATCTATAATCGTTACATATGGCAGTTCAGGATCAATGATGGCAACGTTCAAAGCAGGCATGGCATCATTACGTGCATAGAAGAGCAAAGCATCAGACTGAAGGGCATTAGAGATATTCAGGTGAAACAGACCGGTATTCAGCGCATATTTGATGTTGGCGATGTGGAATTCACTACCGCTGGCGACAGCAACTCCAAAATGGTATTTGTCGGTATTAAATCTCCACTTTCACTGAAGGAGAAAGTTCTCCAGCAGCAGGTTAGGAAAAATAAAAAGAACGGGAAAAAGAAAGAAAAAAAGAGCAAAAAGAGCAAAAAGAGCAAAAAGAAGAGTGGTTCAAACTTGCAGGTATAACGAAGCCTGTTCAGCTGGCTGAACCAGGGTTCAATATTTATAACTCCCTGCACTACGGTGAATAAGGGTAAGAATGTTGATTACAAGCAGCGCGGACAGCAGATTGTGGCCGACAATAATCATCACAGACAGGCCAGCAGTCACAGCAACGATGCCCGAAACAGTTTGAACCAGTAGTAGCAGAAGTAACAGACTTCCAAGAGCCCGGAAGTGGGCGCCTCTGTTCCATGACCTGGTGGCAAGCCAGAAGATCATGACAGAAGCCGCCAGCGCGGCAATACGATGAGCCATATGGATATCTGCAGCAACCGCCTGGTCAATGATAACTCTGCCATACAGATCAACATCCAGGGTGCCCAGCATTGACATCCCTTCCCACAGTTTTAACCCCGGTAACCACTGCCCCTGACAATCCGGAAACGTCAGACAGGCCAGTGCTGCATAATAAGCATCGGTCCATGCTCCCAGCACAATGGCCACGATCAGCACCAGTAGCGATATAATGGCCAGGGTTCTGATCCTGTCTCCCCTCTTGCCGTCACCTTCATGGGCTGCATAAATGTCGAGCATGAACCACCAGAAAAGAGCCAGCAGGGTGAAAC
Source organism: Zetaproteobacteria bacterium (assembly GCA_021545595.1). Classification (GTDB taxonomy): domain Bacteria; phylum Pseudomonadota; class Zetaproteobacteria; order Mariprofundales; family Mariprofundaceae; genus WSZY01. Next base: position 9,642 of record JAJRVG010000117.1, read on the forward strand.
CCCCGGCAAGATTAGCCATCATGATCCAGGGATAGCGTAAAGGGGAGCCAAACCAGGCGCCAAGGAAGGCCAGTGTCAGTGAGACTACCAATGCAGTCATGGGCACAAAAAGTGATGGAGAATCGGGTGCCTTGCGTTTAAGAAAAGCGATGAATGCCACGGCAAGAATGAGTATTTGTAACACGTTGGCAACGCCACGGTGAACGCGATTGGCAATCCCGGATGGTAAAATAGCATGCTTTGCCGTTGCTGCTTCACCAGCCTCCAGAACGGAGCTGGCAGCAATATACCCATAGGAATCGGGGCTTCCCATACCTGTATTGGTCAGATGCATAAAGGAACTGGCATAAATCAGGGCAACACACATCACCAGGGTGGCAACAACCAGACGAGGACTCATGATACGATACTATTTATCTCTACTGCCCATGTCCACGATGCCGCATTGCGTTGATGATAATGACAAGAAACAGGATACCACCGATGGTGGCAACCAGGCTTCCGAGACCCATTAGGGACATCCCCAGAGTCTGACCTAAATTATCCAGTGACTCACCACTGCCGCCCACCTTGCGAGCCATACCGTAACCACCGGCCCAGGCCAGCCCCAGCGCATGCAGCAACTGGCCGATTCCGTAGGCATAGACCTGCATTCCCGCCAGACGATGTGGTACAATCCCGAATCCAAGACGTGGCAAAAGGTCGTAGGCAAGTGCCATGAAGGCGAGAGTGACAGCCCCGGTTACACTATGATAATGGGCAGTTACCAGCGTGCTGCTTTCACGAAGCATATACCCCAGCACCCCACCCATCGTGAACAGTAGAATGGAAAGCAGCAGAGCGATGCGCAGTGGCCGCACTTCTGGGGCTGCTTTCCCGGCCCAAAACAGGCTGACCAGTACGGCCAGCCCCAATGGTAGCGTGGCAGCGGCACCACCGATCTGCATTTGTGCGGTAAACCATTGCTGAAAATTAATAGATGTCATGTTCTGTGATAGAAAAGCGATAGGCGTAAAGGCCACTGTAACCAGAGCCAGAGTGAAGAGTAGTGTCACCATTCGGGCAGACAACTTTAGCCGCACGCCGCTCGCACTCGCCAGCCACATCCAGGCAACCAGCATTAGCAGGGCATGAGTAAACTGCAGCACATGACCGCCAAGCCAGAATAGCCCCTCATAGAGGTCTCTGCCGGCAGTGAATTTTGGCATGGTAAAAAACGCCCAGAAAAAGGCCAGAATAGCCATAGTGGCTGCATTGGCAGCTGTGTAAACGCCAAACCTCATACTACCCTC
>JAJRVG010000118.1 GCA_021545595.1 Zetaproteobacteria bacterium
TCAGGAGGAGATTTTTATGGTTCGAAAAAGTGCGATTACCAGCATGTTTGCCGGTTCACCGGTAGCTCCACTGCAGAAGCATATGGATAAAGTTCAGGCCTGTGTAAGTGAACTGGTTCCTTTTTTCAGGAGTGTTGCAGAGAAAGACTTTAAAACGATGGCAAAACTGCAGAAAAAGATCCATAAGCTGGAAACTCAGGCTGACACACTCAAACATAATCTTCGCCTCAACCTTCCCAACAGTCTTTTCATGCCGATGCCACGAGAACAGATTCTCGAAATCGTTACTATGCAGGATAAAATTGCCAACAAGGCAAAAGATATCGCAGGCGTAGTCACTGGCCGGAAAATGGAACTGCCTGACCCTATCTCTGAGCTCTTTATTGCATTTGTTGAAGCTTCTGTTGCTGCATCAGCACAGGCACAAAATGCCATTAATGAGCTGGATGAACTTGTCGAAGTCGGGTTTCGCGGTGGTGAGGTAAAACTCGTCAAAGAGATGATCACCAAACTGAACAAACTTGAGCATGAAACGGATAAACTTGAGATGCAGATTCGGCATGCCCTGTTTGCCATCGAAAAAGAGTATCCACCCATTGATATGATGTTCCTCTATCGCATCATTGATTGGACGGGTGAACTGGCTGATATTGCTCAGCGCGTAGGCTCCCGCCTGCAACTCCTGCTAGCACGTTAAGGAACTTCACAATGGAATCAGTTCTTATTGCACATGCAGAGATTTATATTGCCATGGCTGCACTCTTCGGCCTCTTTATGGCCTGGGGTATTGGTGCCAATGATGTTGCCAATGCCATGGGCACATCGGTTGGCTCCAAGGCACTGACATTCAAGCAGGCAGTGATGATCGCTGCTGTTTTCGAACTTGCAGGCGCCGTACTTGCCGGTGGTGAAGTTACCAAGACAATCCGTAAAGGTATTATTGATGTCTCCTCACTTGGTGACACGCCCGAACTGCTTGTCTATGGCATGCTGGCTTCTCTCCTGGCTGCCGGCATCTGGCTACTGGTCGCCACACGTATGGGCTGGCCGGTTTCAACCACCCACTCCATTGTTGGTGCCATTGTTGGTTTCGGTGCTGTCGGCATCGGCATGGAGGCTATCCAGTGGGGCAAAGTCGGCACCATTGCACTCAGCTGGGTCACCTCTCCACTGCTGGCGGGCAGCATCGCTTTCTTCCTCTTCCGCAGCATCCAAAGGCTCGTCATCCAGACCGGTGATCCCCTGGGTATGGCAAAAAAATATGTGCCGTACTATATCTTCATTGTGGGCTTCATCATCTCCATGGTAACCATGGTGAAGGGCTTGAAGCATGTTGGAGTGAAACTGCCCATGGAGCAATGCATAATGATCGCGGCTGGAATCGGTATTTTTATCATGCTCCTCGGCACAATGATGATTCGCCGTCTCAAGTTTGATCCGAAGGCAGACCGTGACTTCCACTTTGCCAACATGGAGAAAATTTTTGGTGTACTGATGATCTTCACGGCTATTGCCATCGCATTTGCCCACGGTTCCAATGATGTCGCCAATGCCATCGGCCCTGTGGCAGCCATTGTCAGCATCGTACAGAGCGCTGGTGAGATCGCTTCCAAATCAGCTACACCGGTCTGGATTCTTATGCTTGGCGGTTTTGGCATTGTTATTGGCCTGATGACTTACGGCCACAAAGTAATCGCTACAGTCGGTTCAGGTATTATGGAGCTGACGCCAAGCAGTGGCTGTGCTGCAACGCTCGGCGCTGCGGTTACCATCGTGTTTGCATCCGGAACGGGCCTGCCTATCTCGACTACACATACCCTTGTGGGCGGTGTGCTCGGTGTCGGTCTGGCCCGTGGTATCGGTGCACTGAACGGCAATGTCATCAGGACTATTTTTATGTCATGGATTGTAACACTGCCAGCCGGTGCAATACTCTCAATTCTCTTTTTCTTCACCTTCAAAGGCATGTTTACCTAGTTTGTTAGATACGGTTTTGGGCTTCCTGCCCAAAGCCTCTAACGCATGGTGAAGCCACCCAAGGTGAATCGAGCCTGTGAGAAAGAATGTGACATGGGATATATCCATGTGTGGGTAGGTTATTTCCATGGATATATTTATTAGCAATTGACCAAATGCCCGTCTGATGTTGTGATTTTCACATGGAGAACAAACCTCTTTCCGTCACTGAATTAACCACTGGCATCAAAAAACTGCTGGAGCAAAACTACACCAGCATAAAAGTAACCGGTGAAGTGTCCCGCATGACCAAACATGCCTCAGGGCATATCTATTTCACCATTAAGGATGCTCACGCCTCTATCTCAGCAGTGATCTGGCGCTCTACAGCCGTTCGATTAAAGCTCCAGCCCAAAGAAGGTGAAGAATTTATCTTCAGCGGCAGTATCAGTGTTTACGAACCCCGCGGCACCTATCAGTTGGTAGTTCGCAAGGTTGAGAAAGCAGGTGCCGGGCAACTTGCTGCCGAATTTGAACGCAGAAAGGCACTTTTTTCAAAACGCGGCTGGTTTGATGCGGAGGTCAAAAAAAAGCTTCCGGAACTGCCGGTGCATATTGGTATCGTTACCTCCCCCACATCAGCTGCTTTTGAAGATGTGAAGAAAGTACTGGCTACCCGTCCCGCATGGTTACAGCTCACACTGGCTCCGGCTGTCGTGCAGGGAGATACCGCCCCGGCAGCTATCGCCAGAGCTATCAATCAATTAAACAGCATGGCCTCAAGGCCTGATCTAATTCTGCTTACACGCGGTGGCGGTAGCATGGAGGATCTCTGGTGCTTCAACGATGAGCTGGTTGTCAAAGCAGTTGTGGAGTCTGAAATTCCGGTCATTTCCGGTATTGGCCATGAGATCGACACTACACTGGCGGACTTTGCCGCAGATGTTCGTGCGGCAACACCATCGAATGCAGCAGAACTGGCCTCCCCTGACCGCGATACGCTACGCAGCAGGCTTCCAAAGGCATCGCAACTTCAACATATCTGGCAGCGGGCTCAGGATGGACGACATCAGCATTGTGAACGCAGCGCTATACAACTGACTGCAAACTTCCGTCAGCGGATGGCCTCCCGGCACCGCCAGCTGTCCGAGATGAATCAAAGACTCGCCCTACAGGAACCACGCAGGAAGCTGCGGCTCAGAGAGCAGACGCTTCACCGCTGCCAGCAGCATCTGACTACCTTCCAGTTGCACGGCAGAGAGAGGCAACACCGGAAGCTTGAACGGCTTCGCCAGCAATTGAACTGGTTGAAAGAGAAAGGGATTAGTGCCAACGGACAGAAAGTAACCACTCTGATCAAACAACTGCATGACCTGGGGCCGCTAGAGGTTCTGAAACGCGGTTACACCATGAGCGTAGATGCAGAGGGAGAACTTCTCACTTCAGCAGATCAACTGGCTGCCGGTAACAGGGTTGATATCCGTTTCCACGATGGCATCGCAATAGCTGAAGCCAAAAAGATTTTAAAGGACTCTCCATCATGAAACGGCTGCTCTTCTCTGTTCTCCTGTTGGTGGCGGTAACCCCTGTTCATGCCGGAGCATACCGGGCAGTTCAGGGGGATATGCTCACTATAGAGAGAGAGCTCCCCGATGGCACTCTTACCCTGCACTGTTTTGGCAAGACATGGCCTGCCATTCGAACCGAAACCGGCATGGCCAGAGCCTGGATTGGTGTGGATCTGAAAGCCAGGCCGGGCAGCCACACTCTGAAATGGTCAGTTACCACCCCGAAATCCGGAACAGTCCGGTTTATCGACAAGCTCACCATCAGCAAAGGTGAATTCAGGGTTTCACGTATCACAGTTGAGAGGAAAATGGCGGTATTTGGAAAGGAAGAGCTGAAACATATCCGGGCCGATCAGCAAAGGCTCAAAAACAGTTACATTGCCAAAGTTGATGCCCAACCCGATCTGCAGATATCCGGGATGCCCGTTGAAGGCATTATGTCGACGCCGTTTGGTGCCCAGCGCTATGTTAATGGCGAACCACGTTCACCCCACTCCGGCATCGATATTGCCGCA
>JAJRVG010000119.1 GCA_021545595.1 Zetaproteobacteria bacterium
CATCTGTGATGTTGCTGGCACTACTATTTCTATCCGGCTGTGCAACCGTGGAGAACAATCATGACCCTATTGAAGGCCTGAACCGCTCGACAGACCGTTTCAACGACCTTCTGGATCGGGCGGCCCTGAAGCCACTCGCTAAAGGCTATGTGGCAGTGGGCAATCTGACAGTGCGTAAAGCTATCTCGAACTTTTATGATAACGCTGACTATCCGGGCACCATTGTGAATGGTTTCCTGCAGGGTAAGGGTAAGCAGGGCATTGAAGATGTTTCCCGTTTCCTGATTAACTCTACCATTGGCCTGCTTGGTCTGATTGATGTTGCCACCCCAATAGGGCTGGAAAAACATGATGAGGACTTTGGCCAGACACTGGCCGTCTGGGGCGCTTCGCAGGGTGCATATATTGTTTACCCGTTTTTTGGCCCCAACTCTGTTCGTGATACGCCAACACTGCTTTCAGAACCGGCTTTGTCCATACTGCTCTGGTCTTCAATCTGGCTGGCCCCGGAAATCACAATCCCACTTGGCATATTTCACTACATTGACAAAAGGTCACGCCTGCTTGATGCCTCGGACATGCGCGATGAACTGGCACTGGACCCTTACATATTCACCCGTGAAGCATGGCGTCAGAACCGTGAATACCTGATTTATGACGGGAACCCTCCAACAAAACAGCCGATTAATGGTGAAGATGATTGGGAAGATGAAGAGGATGCCGACGGTTGGGAAGATGAACCTGCCACTGGAGAACAGTAGGCCGCGCTTCAAAGCGAAGGGCTTTACACGTTCACTTTTTTACAATTGGCTGGATCGATGCCGTAACAGGTGGTCGGCCAACACCAGAGCCAGCATCGCTTCAGCAATCGGAACCGCACGAATACCAACACAGGGGTCATGACGGCCTTTGGTGATAATTTCTGTTTCATTGCCATGAATATCTACAGTAGGGCGAGCCTTGGGAATAGATGATGTCGGCTTCAGCGCCATGCGTGCACGAATCGTGTCACCATTAGAAATACCGCCAAGCACACCACCTGCATGATTGCTGACAAAGCCCTCTCTGCGCATGGCATCACCAAATTCGGAGCCCTTCGCTTCAACACAGGAAAATCCATCTCCGATTTCAATACCCTTAACCGCAGGGATAGAGATCATTGCCCTGGCAATATCGGCATCCAGACGATCAAATACCGGCTCGCCAAGGCCGGGAATCATGCCATGTGCTTCAACCGTAACACTGGCACCAATGGAGTCACCCTCTTTACGCAGAGCATCCATGAAAGCAGCCATCTCCCTGGCAGCAACTGCATCGGGGCAGAAAAATGGATTGTTGCCGATCTCATCCAGCTCAAACCGGGAACCATCCATTCGAACCGGACCAATCTGATCTACCCAGCCACGAATAGTGATGCCAAAAGAGGCAAGCATCTTTCTCGCCACAGCACCTGCAGCAACACGTGCGGCAGTCTCCCTGGCTGAAGAGCGTCCACCACCCCGATAATCACGCATACCATACTTTTCAAAGTAGGTCATATCTGCATGACCGGGGCGAAACTTATCTTTGATCTCTGAATAATCTCTGCTGCGCTGGTCGGTATTGCGAATCAGAAGCCCGATCGGGCAGCCTGTTGTTTTACCCTCAAAAATACCGGAAAGAATCTCAACAATGTCATCTTCTTTTCTCTGGGTGGTATATTTGGACTGGCCGGGCTTTCGACGATCCAGATCAGGCTGGATATCTGACTCATTCAGCTCAATACCTGCAGGACACCCCTCCACAATAGCCACAAGGGCTGCACCATGGGATTCCCCCGCTGTTGTAACCCGGAAAATCTGGCCGAAAGATGAGCCGGACACAGTCTATTCGACCCCTGGGTCGCCGGCACCCACATGGAAGCCGCTATCAACGTAATGTACCTCACCTGAGACACCTGAAGCCAGATCGGAGAGCAGGTAAGCTGTGGTATTTCCCACCTCCTCCTGTGAAACATTGCGACCAAGCATGGAGCCACGCGCACTCTTCTCCATCAGTTTGCGGAAATCACCCACCGCAGATGCTGCAAGTGTTCTGATCGGGCCCGCTGACACCGCATTCACACGGATACCATCTGTGCCAAGATCTGCTGCCAGATAACGTGTTGATGCCTCGAGTGCTGCCTTGGAAACGCCCATCATGCCATAGCCAGGCACGGCCCGTACCGCCCCAAGGTAGGTCATGGTTACCATGCTGCCACCCTCACCCATCAGCTTGGCTGCGCGCTGCGCACAGGCGACAAATGAGTAAGCTGAAATATCCAGTGCTAATTGAAAATCTTCCCGGCTCACATTTGAAAAGCGGTCTCTCAATGAGTCCTTATTCGCAAATGCAATGGAGTGAACCATAAAATCAAGCTTGCCCCACTGCTGCTCAACTTTCTCAAAAAAAACATCCATCTGGGTATCATCGCCTACATCAAGCGGTTCAATGAATGTTGCATCCACGGACTCCGCCAGCGGGCGAACACGTTTCTCCAGCATCTCTCCCAGATAATTAAACCCGAGCTCAGCACCTTCGCGCCTGCACGCCTGCGTTACACCCCAGGCAATAGATTTGTCATTTGCCACACCAAGAATCAGGCCTTTTTTTCCTTCAAGAATACCCACAGGAATTCCCCCTATAAGAGATCATTAGCAATAGTTTTGCCGAATCTAACAGCGATTTTTAGAAAGCGCACGCAGATGGCACCTTATCTCCCTGCGGCTCCATAAACCTCCACTGCCATAGAGCTGTCGTTCCCAGGCAGCCACAAAAGCGTGCCACGCTGCTCCGCCCACACCATCAGGGATCGGAACAACACGTAGTGGCTGGTGAAGAAGGCGTGTCACACCATGCCTGACCAGCCAGCGATCCAGTATCGGCCACGCTCTGCGCTGGAGTAGCCCCCGCTGCAGTCTTTGTCGAAAAAAGAACCAGGCAAGCGCAAATAAAAGCACTACAACCACGGTAGAAACCAGATAACGTTTGAGCAACAGAGTCAGCTTTTGAAACAGCTCCCCTCTATCGGAATCCTGAAATTCAAGAACATACCGGTACCAGGTCAGCTTAAGCGACTCCCACACCTCATCCATTGCAGGAAAATCAACACCCGTCAACTGCCAGCGGGACGGTGGTGTTGAATCATAACGCTGCCAGCTTCCATCAACCCAGGCTTCCACCCAGCTGTGGGCATGCTGCTGACGAATCAGGTAGAAGCCACCAACCTCATTCCACTCACCACCAAAGTAACCATTCACAACCCTTGCCGGAATCTTCTGTGAGCGAAGTGAAAGAGCCAACAGCGTGGCATAGAGTTCACAGTGCCCCCGCCTGTTATTTAAAAAAGATTCCACGGGTCTGTCTGCATCAATGGGCGCATTCAGGTCGTAGCCCCACCCCTGCATCTCATTGACCAGCATCTGCGCCAACTGCCGGGAAGAGGTTGAACCCGATACCGTCGCCTTCGCCCATCTGGTGACAACATCAGGGACATGTGATGTGTCCATCTCCGCAGCTATCGGTGGTGCCATGTCAGGCAACAATCGTCGCCCTGCTTCCACCTCCATCAACATCCGAATTCGCCTTGACGGTGCATGCACAAAACGAAGGCTCCCTGCCGCATCCATTTTCATCGTCTCAGCAGCTCTTACAACTCCCAGAACACCTTCCGGCAGCATAATATAGGGATGATCACTTGCCTCCCGGTAGAGTGCGATCTCCTGCCCCCTGTTGTCTGAAAAGTACGCACTCGTGCCCCGTTGCCAGAAACGAACATTTTCTACCGGGTGCTGCCGCCACCCACGTCCGTTGTATATACTCAGTGTTGTACCGCGCCAGTACCGCGCCATCATCAAACGTCGAAACACGTTAACATCCATGTCCACCGGCTCCACACGCATCATCACCGTTGGATCAAGCTCACGGGCAAACTCCCCCAGATTCACCTCACTACCAAAGCCACTGGTCACCTTTTTGGGCTGAGTATGCTTAAGGTATGTCTGAAAATCAAATCGTGGTAATACAATAAAAATTACCACTGCCAGAAGTCCAATCCAGGGCATCAACCGAACCTCCCGTTTCCAACCCGGCATGGGCAACGCTCCACTCGACAGATTCATGCCATAGAGGCATTGGGAAGCCCGCCAGACAGCCCAGGAAAATGCGGTGAGAGGCAGGATATAGAGCACTGAATCAGTCAGCACGGCTGCACCCAGAACCAGAAACATGCCTACAAGCATACGATGCAGGTGATTACGCGGAGTGGGGGCTTCAATCACTACCGCCATGGCCAGAATAAGTAGAAAGTCAGTGAAGGCGACAACCCATGCCCGCCCAAGAGCCAACTCAATCCCCACCCAGACAAACCCGATCCAACCGACAAAACTTGCCTGCATCTCACTCAATGCAAAAACGGGCCCGCGAACCAACCGGAACATGGAGATCAGCATGACCACACTCCAGTAAAATGGGCTTACAAAGTCGGAAAGCGCCAGAGAGATCACACCTGTTATCAACACTGCCAGTGTCAGCCGTTCTGCCATCATCAATCGTGGAGTGAACAGCTGCATCTATTCGGAGCCCATGAGTGAAAGGAGTATCCCGCCGGAGCCGGTGGGTGCAGCGAGGCCGGGCTCTGCACAGGCCAACGCTTCAATCGCAGCAGCTCTTGCCTGATGATCGCCCAGGTTAAACACCTCCTGCCCCAGCACCAGAAGATCGCCATCCTTCAGATGCGGAAGCTGCTCCTGAAACCAGTACCACGCCTCTCCAAGCAGATGTTCAAATTTATTTTCGTCAACGCCCGGTGGAAGTCGCAAATCCACCCTCAACAACTGCTGCTGGTCATGCGGTTCACTGCGATCAAAGCGCTTCACTGTCCAGCCCGCATCAGCCGATGTCACCTTTCGCCAGTGAACTCTGGAGAGGGCATCCCCTGAAATGTACTCCCGCAGCCCGTACCACTCATCTCCCTGCTCAAAACGCCTGAGTTCTTCCTCTGCATCATGCCATGGCACTGAGCGAGGCATAACAAACAGCTTCCCCTGCTGCTGCTGAAGCCGAATAATTCGCCACAGACCAAGCGGAAAGGAGGTGGTCAGCTCTTGCCGGGAAAACCGGGCGCAG
>JAJRVG010000120.1 GCA_021545595.1 Zetaproteobacteria bacterium
AGATAACGATTATATGAAAATGACCGGTGCCGAAATATTTGTTGAATGTCTGAAGCGTGAAGGCGTGGATACCATTTTTGGTTATCCCGGCGGTGCCGTGCTTCATATCTATGATGCAATTTTCAATCAGAGCCATATCAAACATTATCTGGTTCGGCATGAGCAGGGTGCGCTGCATGCAGCCAATGGCTATGCCCGTGTTTCCGGCAAGTGTGGCGTTGCACTGGTAACCTCCGGGCCGGGCGCAACCAACGCAGTTACCGGCCTTGCCGACTCACTGGCAGACTCTATTCCCACGGTCTGTTTCTCCGGCCAGGTGCCATCCACTCTGATTGGCAACGATGCTTTTCAGGAGGCCGATGTTGTCGGCATTACCCGTTCTGCAACCAAGCACAACTTTCTGATAAAGCATGTTGAAGATATCGCCCTGATTATCCGTCAGGCATTTCATATTGCGACAACCGGACGCCCCGGCCCGGTGCTGGTCGATATCCCTAAGGATATCAGTGGCGAAGCGTGCGAGTTCATCTGGCCTGAAGAGGTGGACATGCGCTCCTACCGGCCGGTTACGCACGGCCATCCTGGGCAGATTAAAAAGGCGGTCAAACTGATGCTCGCCGCCAGGCGTCCTATGCTTTATTCAGGTGGCGGTATTATGAACTCTATCGGCAGCGCATCGCTGTTAAGGGAGCTCTCCCATACACTGGATGCGCCGGTAACCAATACCCTGATGGGGCTCGGTGGCATCCCGCACGATGATAACCACTTTGTCGGCATGCTGGGGATGCACGGCACCTATGAAGCAAATATGGCGGTCTCCCACTGTGATCTGCTGATTGCCGTAGGGGCTCGCTTTGATGATCGTGTAACAGGCAGACTTGATGCCTTTGCGCCGGATGCGCAGGTGATCCACATTGATGTTGACCCTTCATCCATCTCAAAAAATATCCATGCGCATCTGCCGATTGTGGGCGATGTGGGTGAGGTGCTCAAACAGCTGCTTGAGGAGATTGCCCGCCGAAACGGTTCACCTGATGCAGAGGCGCTGAAGCTCTGGTGGGAGCAGATCAATGAGTGGCGGGAGAAGGATTCGCTTGGCTTTGAACAATCGGAAGATGAGCCGATCAAGCCACAGGCCGTCATTCGTGCGGTGCATGAAAAGACAAAGGGTAACGCCATTGTAGCCACAGATGTAGGCCAGCATCAGATGTGGGCTGCACAGCACTACGGCTTTAACAGACCCCATCGCTGGCTGACCAGCGGCGGCCTGGGAACTATGGGTTATGGTCTGCCCGCAGCCATTGGTGCACAGGTTGCCATGCCGAATGAGAAGGTTGTGCTCTTCACTGGTGATTCATCGATTCAGATGTGCAGTCAGGAGTTTTCAACCGCCTTTCAGTACAACCTGCCTGTTGTGGTTGTGATTCTGAACAATGGCTACATGGGCATGGTTCGGCAGTGGCAGGAGATGTTCTACGAGTCGCGCTACTCACACTCCTATTTTGACTCCCTGCCCGATTTCGTGAAGCTGGCGGAAGCTTATGGTGGCATTGGCATTCGTGTGGATCGGGTAGATGAGCTGGATGCGGCTCTGGAGAAGGCGCTTCATGTTGATGACCGTTTTGTCATTGTTGATGTGGCGATATCCAAAGAGGAGAACGTCTTTCCGATGGTTCCGGCGGGAGCGGCTCTGAACGAGATGGTTCTCTCATGAGTAGCCATCGTCTTTTCGCACAACCACTGCGTTGCGGCCGCTTCGGCGATGCTCACGTACCTGTCGCGTACGCTCCGCTTCTCAAAGCGAGCGCGCCTTGTTCTTGCACGAAAATCCTGATGGCCAAAGCTTCAGGAGGTTTGCTGTGAGACATACCATTACCATTCTGGTTGAAAATGAGTTCGGAGTACTGACCCGGATTGCGGGGCTGTTTTCAGCACGTGGCTACAATATCGAGAGCCTGAATGTGGCTCCGACACTGGATAAAACCGTGAGTCGTATGACGCTGGTAACCCGTGGTGATGAGCATATTATCGAGCAGATCAAGAAGCAGCTCAATAAACTGATTCCGGTGATCAAGGTTGAAGATATTTCACACTTGGTTCATATGGAGCGGGAGATGCTGCTGGTTAAAGTGGCATCCAGTCCGGATAACCGCTCCGAACTGGTGACAATGGCCGATGAGGCCCGGGCCAAAATTGTGGATAGTGTGGATATCAATTATCTGAGCATGGAGTTGACAGGTGCTGCCGAGAAGCTGGATGCTTTTATCAAGCTGCTGGAGCCGTTCGGAATTATTGAGGTTACCCGAACCGGTTCTGTTGGTATGCGCCGTGGTGTTAAAGGCTTCGTCGTTTAGGTTAAGCCTTGGCGGTCTTGTTACTTCCTGCTTGTATAATCAAGAAAAACTTCTGTTCATTTCTTTGCTTGCCCAAAGAAACGAACCAAAGAAAAGGCTCCCGGCATCTACCTGCCCTTCGGGTTCCCTCGGCCGCGCCTGAAAATGAGCGCGACGCTGCTGCTTCATCCCATTTTCAGGCTTGCTTCGGCAGTCAGCTGAACGGGATTCATGCCTGCCACGAAACTACCTTGTCCGCACAGGATGTGCGGCGAGCGAATAGCATGAGCTCGTAAGTGAAGACGGACATGTGACGTCGAAGCGATAAAAGCAAAAGGCAGGAGCCTTTTGCGAATCAATGATTCCCAATCCACTCCAGTGCCGCAGCAACGCTACTAAACGACCCGAGCACCAGAAAGTTTCCATCCGGACAAAGAGCAAGCTCTGCTTTCAAGGCATCAGCTACAGAGCTGTAGCAGGCATCAAGCCCGTGAGGGCCCTTGCCCGCCATGCGCAGGGTGTAAGGCCTTAAAAGATGCAGAGAATCGCTTAAATCCCTCTCTTCCCGGGTAAAGATCAGAATTGAAGTCAACGGCTCTGCCAGAGAGGGCAGGGTTGGTAGAAGAGCTCTGACTGCGTGGGCGTTATGGGCCGCATCAAGCCATATGGTTGCCCCACCCGCCTGGATTCGTTGCAGGCGCCCGGGGATATTTGTCTGCTCAATAGCCAGCTTTGCATCATCGACCCGCTTGCTATCTACTATATCTGATGCGACAAGCTGCCTGATTGCTGCAAAGGCCAGAGCGCCATTTTTCCGCTGATGCTGCCCGTAAGCCGTGGTTTCAATCGTTGCGTGCTGATCTACAAACTGAGTGTCGGGGTTGTACGCTGTCAGAATTGATCTCACTTCATCATCCTGCGGTGCACTGATGCACCATAGGCATCCATCTGAGATATGCGCTTTCTCTGCGGCAATGTCGGCCAGTCTGCCACCAAGCCAGTTCTGATGATCAAGGCCGATAGGTGTAATCAGGGCCATGTCTGCTTCAACGGCCGTGGTGGCATCCAGCCTTGCTCCAACACCTGCTTCCAGAACCTCCACATCGACGTGACTGTCACTGAAATATTTCAGGGCAAGTGCAGTTGCCGCCTCAAAGTATGAAGCACCCGCTTTCAGTGCGATTGGCATCACAGTTTGCATCAGCGCATGCAGTGTTGTCCCGGGAATGGGGATTCCATTGATACGGATGCGCTCACCGAAGTGTTGGATATGTGGCGAAGTATAGAGCCCTGTTTGCATCCCACACGCCTGCAGTGCATGGGAGAGCATAAAGGCGGTCGAGCCTTTTCCATTGGTTCCGGCAATACGAATGCGAAGTTTAGGGCATTTTATGGAAAGCGGCTGAAGCAGTTCCCGCATGCGCTGGTGGCCGGGCTTGTAATCACGGTCTGCCGATGGCTGGCCCAGCCGGGATAGCCACGCCTCTACCTCAAGGGGTTTCTGCTCAGGAAGATGCACGCTGGCTTTTTGTGAAGATCCCGCTTAAAAAGGATGTTAGACGGCCTGCCGATAGGCACGGTGCATCAAATGTTCAAAAACTGTTTTCAGATGCTCCGGCAGCTCCCTGCGGCCCACAATATCGTCAATAAGCCCATGCTCCAGCAAAAACTCGGCACGCTGAAATCCCTGCGGCAGTTTTTCGCCTACCGTCTCCTGAATGACACGAGGTCCGGCAAAGCCAATTAATGCCTCAGGTTCCGCAAGAATTATATCACCAAGCCAGGCAACAGATGCCGATACGCCGCCCATGGTTGGGTCAGTCAACAGGCAGATAAATGGGAGCCTGGATTCATTAAGACGATTAGCAACAGAGGATGTTTTTGCCATCTGCATCAGAGATAGAATACCCTCCTGCATACGGGCACCGCCGGATGCAGTAATCAACAGATATGGACAGCGACGATCAATGGCACGCTCCATGCCACGTACGATTTTTTCTCCAACCACTGAGCCCATGCTTCCACCCATATAGGTGAAGTCGAAGATAGATGCAGAAGTTATCTGTCCTCTGATATCACCCAGATAGTTGCGGACGGCATCACTATCTCCAGCCTTCCTGTTGGCCTCTTTGATACGATCTTTGTAGCGTTTTTTATCTTTAAAATTGAGCGTATCCACTGATTTCAGTCCAACATCGTGCTCTTCGTAGGTTTCCGGATCAAAAAGAAAACCGGCACGCTTGTCTGCCTCGATACGGAAATGGTGCTCACATTTCGGACAGACCATCATCGAACGTATCAACTCTTTGTGGTAGAGCGTTTCAGTACATCCGGGGCACTTCAGCCACATCCCCTCCGGTGTACTGGAACTATCAGATGAGGAGAGAATGCTTTTGGGACTCTCTATTAAACGTGTAAGCCAACTCATAGTTCTTCTCTCTTTTGTCTCTTAAATAAGTAGTTCATCAACCTGTGTCAGCATGCGGAGGTGAGGAATATTCTCAGCCTCAACCTCGGCGGCCATGACATTCAGGGTTTCAGGCTTCATATGATATAGGTAGATCGGAATTTCCCCAAATTTATCCAGTTTTCGGAGTTCCTGAGCCATCCCTTTCGCTGTCAGGTGCCCACTGATATCGGCAATATGCTGAAAGGCGTTCGGAAAAGAGCAGTCGATAATGATACCTTTAAGATTGGGTTGCGCATTGGCGACTTCCCAAAGCCGCTCTGTCGAGCCGGTATCGGCAGAGTAAATAAACTGGGCATCTCCCTGATCTAACAGGAAGCCGGTGCAGGGAACGGGGTGAGTTACCGGAATGGCTGTAATTTTCAGGTCATCTATCTCAACAGTCTCTTCTGCCCGAATGGCATGCAGGGAGAGTGTCGGCTCTTTTTTGCTGGGCAGGCAGGTGAAGTCGGGCCAGACGAGGTTGTTGAGGAAATGCTTTTTCAGGGTGTCCAGGTTCTCCTGAAGACTATGAATGATGATATTATTACTGTTTTCTCCGCTCAACCGTTTAAGTGAACGGTTGTCTGCCAGAAATGCGATATCCTTGATGTGATCCAGATGCGTATGGGAGAGGAAGATGTGATTCACAGCGCTCTGTTCTTTCAGGGTGAGAGCCTCTGTGGGAGAGCCCGCATCAAGAAGAATCGTCCCATTCACCAGAAACGATGTCAGGTGAAATCCAAGGAGTTGGCCACCATAACAGCCAAGCACTTTGATTCTCATACACTCTCCTTCTTCATGGCATTGCGCATAGCAGATGCAGCTTTTTTTAACGCGGCCACCATCGCATTACGGTCACTGCTGTGCTGTGGAATCTGGGTAACAAAATGGCTTCCAACAACCACACCATCTGAAAATGCAGCAACCTTTGCAGCCTGTTCAGCGGTTTTCACACCAAAGCCAACACAGATTGGAAGGCTGGAAAACGCACGAATCTTCTCCACCTGTTGCTTAACAGCAGCAGTCTCGCCCATCTCAGCACCGGTAGTTCCTGTTAATGACACATAGTAAATAAAGCCGTTTGCGGCGTCAGATGCAAGCTTTATTCGCTCATCCGATGATGTGGGCGAGAGTAGTAGAATACGATGCAGCCCGTTTTTCTTCAGTGCCCGGTCGCAAACAGCACCCTCTTCAGGGGGAATATCGACAATAAGGACACCATCGACACCTGCATCGGCAGCCTGTTTCGAGAAGTCTTCAAAGCCCACGCTATAGGGAACATTGGCATACCCCATCAGCACGATAGATGTGTCCGGATAGGCATTGTTAACCTTTGCAGCCAGGGCAAAAACATCCCGGATTGAAGCGCCTGCTTCCAATGCACGCTCACTGGCAGCCTGTATTACCGGGCCATCGGCCATCGGATCAGAGAAGGGCATACCAATCTCCAGAATGTCCACTCTGCTTGCCAGCGTCAGAAGCAGCTTTTCAGAGGTTGCAACGTCAGGGTCACCTGCGGTCAGGTAACCAACCAGGGCACTGCGTCCCTCATTACGGCAGCGAGCGAAGCACTCTGCTATACGGTCGCGCTTCATGCCTGATCTCCTTCGATCTCACCACGCAGCAGGTTGAACACAGTGTCCATATCCTTATCCCCACGACCGGAGAGATTGATCAGAACGATCTGATCGGGATTCATTCCGGCCGCAATGCGGATACCCGATGCAAGTGCATGGCTTGACTCAAGTGCAGGGATAATGCCTTCGCTGCGGGTCAGCGTCTTAAATGCTTCCAGTGCTTCGGAGTCAGTCGCCGTATCCAGATCAAGGTGACCATCCTCCAGCATCGCAGCCAGTTCGGGACCAACGCCCGGATAGTCCAGACCTGCTGAAATACTGTGGGTTCCCTGAATCTGCCCCTCATCATTTTCAAGCAGATAGGTGAGATTGCCGTGCAGGATACCCGCTCTTCCAGCAGCCAGCGAAGCGGCATGCTCTCCGCTCTCAAGACCGTGGCCAGCAGCCTCTACGGCAACCAGACGAACATCATCATCCCTGAATGGATGCAACAGCCCCATGGCATTGGAGCCTCCACCGACACATGCAATTGCAACGTCAGGCAGTTTCCCGGTCTGAGCCAGACACTGTGCTCTGGCCTCTTGGCCGATGATGACATGGAATTGGCGTACCATCAGTGGATAGGGGTGTGGCCCGGCTACGGTGCCGATGATGTAGAAGGTGCTTTCGCAGCTGGCTACCCAGTCGCGCATCGCTTCGTTCAATGCATCTTTCAGGGTGGCACTCCCCGAATCGACAGGAATAACGTTGGCTCCCAGCAGCTTCATACGAAACACATTGGGTGCCTGGCGTTCGGTATCTTCACGGCCCATATAGACATCGCACTGCATGCCGAACATGGCTGCCACTGTTGCCGTTGCAACACCGTGTTGGCCGGCACCGGTCTCAGCAATCACCCGCTTTTTGCCCATGCGGTGGGCCAGCAGCCCCTGCCCAATGGTGTTGTTGATCTTGTGTGCGCCGGTGTGGGTCAGATCTTCACGCTTCAGGTAGATCCGGGCACCGCCCACCTCTTTTGAGAGGCGCTCTGCATGATAGAGCGGGGTAGCACGACCAACATAGTTTTTCAGCAGATGGAAACGTTCTTCATGAAACTTCTTATCCTGCCACGCCTCATAAAAAGCCTCCTCCAGCTCCTTGAGAGGGCCCATCAATGTCTCCGCAGCAAAACGACCACCAAAACGACCAAAATGGCCATTGATATCAGGTGGATGTGAGATATCCAGATTGTAAATCGGGTCGATCATTGTACTGTCCATGATGCTTGGTTTATATCCTTGGGGTTTTGATCAGAAACTTTTCACTCGGGCAACAAATTCACGAAGTTTTGCATCATTTTTG
Source organism: Zetaproteobacteria bacterium (assembly GCA_021545595.1). Classification (GTDB taxonomy): domain Bacteria; phylum Pseudomonadota; class Zetaproteobacteria; order Mariprofundales; family Mariprofundaceae; genus WSZY01. Next base: position 7,701 of record JAJRVG010000120.1, read on the forward strand.
ATGCCGGGTGAAGTTTCAACGCCTGAGGATACATCCAGCGCAAACCATTGGCGAACTGAAAGTGCCGCTTCAACATTATCTGCATTCAGGCCTCCGGCCAGAATAAGCGGATG
>JAJRVG010000121.1 GCA_021545595.1 Zetaproteobacteria bacterium
AAAATACCAATCATCGTCAGTGCTGTTGGCGCTATCACCAGCAGAGGCAGAATAAACTCTCCATAATAGGCAACCATCAGAAGATAGATCAGCACCAGTGCAACAATAAATGCCGCACCCAGATCCCTGAACACATCCAGTGTCAGACGCATCTCACCATCCCACAGCAGGTGATAACCGAACGTATCTTCCGGCACCGTATCGCTGAAATGCATGCCACCGGTTTTTAGCTGCACTCCGGGCACTATTTCACTGCCATCAAGGCGGCCATCCATCTCCAGCAACGAGTAGACCTGGGAACCCTCTCTGGGCTCAGCGCTTACATAGGTCACCGGGTGACCATCTTTGCTGAAAATCGGCTTGGCAGCCATACCCTCTTCAACCATGGCAATCGCTGACAACGGAACCGGGCCATGGCTTGTGCTGACATAGATCCGTTCCAGGTCTTCGGCGTGAGCACGCAGCGGCTTGGGCAGCTGCACATGCAGATGTACGGAATGGCGTTCATCGGCAACGTGCAGGGCCCCGAAATTATAACCCTGCAAAAAATCGCGAAGTGCAGTTTCAACCTGCTGCGTAGCAACACCAAAACGTGATGCCTTCTCTTTATCAACGCGAATATTCAACTGAGTCTGATCCGCACCAACGGAATCATCGACGTCAACCACATCATAGGTCCGGCTGAACAGATCATGCACCCTCGCTGCAATCTGCTGCTGCTGTTTATAATCCGGACCATATATTTCGGCCAGCAGCGTGGCGCGTACGGGAGGCCCGGGAGGATCTTCTACAAGTTTGATGGCTACTTCCGGATAGGCGTTAAACACCGGAGCAAGCATCTTACGAATTTGTAGCACAATCCCTGCAGAACGAATGGAACGCTCGTGTTTATCCAGCAGGTTAACGCGCACTTCACCCAGATTCGGCGCCTCACGGAACAGCGCTGCGCCGCGCAACATGCCATTAAAATCAATGGGGCCGCCACGGCCAACAAAGGCTTCATAATCCTTCACCATGGGGTGCTGGCGCAGAGCATCTCCAATATCACGTGCCACACGGTCCGTATTCTCAAGCGTGGAGCCTTCAGGCAGATCAATGGTAATATTAAACGTGTTCTGATCACCCTTGGGTAACATTTTCAGCTCAACCGTTCCCGGTGTTAAAGGGCCGTTGATACCTGATGGACGCAGAAATTGCCAACCCGGCTGCAGCATCGCAGCAACAAACAGAACAGCAATCACCGCCCAGAAAACAGGGCGTGTCGATGGGTTCTCAATCAGTGGCCTGGCCAGGCGCAAGTATGTGGTTCGCACCCAGTCGGAAGACTCGCTGTCTCTCTCCTCAAGTGTCGGAGAGGTTATCTTGCACGGCATCCAGCGTTGAGCAACCCAGGGAGTAAAGGCATAGGCAATAATCAGCGATGCTGCCATAGCCAGAGGGGCATTAAACGGAATTGGCCCCATATATGGCCCCATCATGCCGGTAACAAATGCCATCGGAATAAATGCCAGAATTACTGCAATGGTTGCGACAATTGTAGGCTTTCCGGTCTCATTGGTTGCCCTGATAATCAATTGCGCCTTATCCGATAGCTGTTTTACACCCTTGTGCAGGTGGCGATGGATGTTTTCAATTACGACGATGGCATCATCAACAAGTAGTCCAAGCGCCAGAATAAGTGAAAACAGTGTAATCCGATTGATGGTCTGATCAGCCATCATCCCGATAGCCAGAACGATGAAGAGAATCAGAGGAATGTTCATCGTAACGATCGTTGCTTCTCTCCAGCCCAGAAAGAGCAATAGAATCAGAATGACGGTGCCAATCGCGATGCCCAGATGCTCAACCAGCATATTGACCGCATCGTTGGCCCGCTCACCTGAATCGCGTGTGATGTCGACACGTACATTGTCCGGAATGAAGTCGCCCTTAAGCTCTTCAAGCTTGGTGTTGATGCGTTCGGTAACAAAAACAGCATTGGTGCCACGTTTTTTAGCCAATGCTATGGAGACCGCAGGTATTTCCGGATCCTGACCCTCAATAATTTGTGCTCCGGCCGGGCCGAAGCCGATACGGTGCAGTTGCTCCACATCTGCCGGGCCATCAATGATGGTGGCAATGTCACGCAGATAAACCACCTGCTCCTCTTGCTGTCCGATGATCAGCGAACCTACTTCCTGAGCATTTTTCAGATAACCATCAAGCCAGACACGTGTGACTTCATTATTGCCTACCAGCGAGCCAACAGGCCCGCCTGCATTGGCACTCACCAGAACACGATGTAACTGGTCCAGCGTGATCCTGTAAGCCGCCATTCTGGCAGCATCAATTTCAATACGGATTTCATGATCCCGACCACCGACGATATCGGCTACCGACACACCTTCAAGCGGTGCCAGTTGTTCACGAACCCGTTCGGCCAGACGTTTGAGTGACAGACCATCCATGTCCGGTGATGAGAGTGTAATGACCGATACGGGAACATCATCAACATCCATAGGTTTGACTAACGGCTGTGTTGCACCGGGCGGAATACGATCCATATTATGCATCACCCGGTCATATAGTTTAACCAGACTAGCCTCTTTATCCTCGCCCACTTCAAACATCACTGTCACTACACCCATGGAATCCATGGCGGTACCGAAGGTATGATCTACACCTGTCATTTCACGCAGAACCATTTCCAGAGGCCGAACAATCAGGTTCTGTACCTCTTCAGGGCTTGCACCCCGCATCTGCACAATTACGTTGGCTGCCGGCACATCAATCTGCGGGTTCTCCTCACGCGATGTGATTGATAGTGCCACCAGGCCTACAAGAAAAATCAGGATGCTGATAATGGGTGTCAGATTGCTCCGCATTGCCACCTGCCCAAGGCGGCCGGCGATATTCAATGGTGGCTTCTCCACGGTATCTCTATCCTGCATGCTCTACTTTTCGTTAACGACGGGCTGAATTTTTATGCCACTTTTCAAAGCCGGCTTGCCATTCCAGGCAATCACATCGCCGGCATGCAACCCTG
>JAJRVG010000122.1 GCA_021545595.1 Zetaproteobacteria bacterium
GCCAAAGTTCTGGTTGCTGGCGTGGTGATCAATATTGACCACTGTTTTTTCTGCAAAGAAGCTCTCCGGCATACCCAGTCTGGATATGGCAGCACAATCCACCGATATGATGGTATCTACCTCGTGCAGATGCTCAAACTTACTTCCTGATGTGGCCCGGTCCGATCCATCAAGATAGCGGCAGATGCGCGGAACTCTGTCAAGATTGTGCATCCATACCCGCTTACCCATCCCGCTCAAGGCGTGGAAGAGTGCGATCTGCGAGCCAATACCATCTGAATCCGGATTTTTATGGGTGGTAATAACGATTCCAGCAGCAGAACTCAGCGCTGTGGTAACACTGCTCCAATCCGTGTTTTTAACAGGCGTCTTCAACCGTTCCCTATCCTGCTGAGCAGATCATTAACTGCTCCGCTCCTGTCAAAAGCATCATCCCAACGGAACCTGAGTGAAGGGAAACGCCGCTTTGGCAACGCCTTGCGAAGTTCATGTTCAAAATGTGGACATATTCTGTTCAGACGCTCAACCACAGTGGCAGGATCATCTTCATCCATACGGTGAACAAAAACAGTCATGCCCTGTTTCGCTTTGCTTGGTTCCAATCGCGTAACAGCAATGCCAAAGAGCTTCGGATCATCAATTTCACGCTGCATCAATGTCGTCAGCAGTCGATGAATATCTTTCTGCAGACGATCTTTTCCAGAAGATCGGTTAGCCATATTCACTACAGTGTAGCGGCAATTTCCTCGATAATATAAAACTCGAAGTTATCACCCACCTTCACATCATTGAAATTTTCAATGCCAACACCACACTCAAAACCACTCTTCACCTCTTTAACATCATCCTTGAAGCGTTTTAGAGATGCAAGTGTACCATCATAGATCAGCACGCCTTCACGCAGGACACGGACATGAGAGTTGCGTACCGCATGGCCATCGGTCATATAACAACCGGCAACCGCACCAACCTTCGGCACCTGGAAGACATCACGAACCTCAGCGGTCCCAGTCACCTTCTCAATCCTGTCCGGGGCGAGCCTGCCTGCCATTGCATCTCTGATTTCATCAATGGCCTCGTAGATCACCTTGTAGAAACGAACATCCACACCTTCTTTCTCGGCTACTTTTCTGGCCTTCACCTCCGGGCGCACATTGAAACCGATAATGATTGCATTGGCAGCTGATGCCAGCATCACATCAGACTCTGTGATGCCGCCAATACCCTTGTGGATCACCTTCACCTTCACCTCTTCAGTTCCAGCCTTAACCAGTGAGTCAGCCATCGCTTCAACAGACCCGGTCACATCACCCTTGATCAGAACCGGAACTTCAGCAACACCGCTCTGAACCGATGCAAACAGGTCATCAAAGCTGGCCTTGGTATGGGTCGCAACACCCTGCTGACGGATCTTCTCTTTACGATAAGAGATAATCTCGCGCGCCTGACGCTCATTCTCTACAACCATAATCTCCTGACCGGCATCCGGAACCTCTTCAAGGCCCAGAAGCTCAAATGGAATCGAAGGCCCGGCTGTTTTATGTTGAACCGCATTCTCATCAACAATGGCACGAATACGCCCCATGACGGTTCCTACGACTACAACATCACCCTTATTAAAGGTACCGTTTTGAACCAGAACCGTTGCCGCAGGGCCTCTCCCTTTATCCAGACGTGATTCGATCACAACACCCTGGCCACGGCGACCAGCATTTGCTTTCAGCTCCAGAATTTCGGTCTGTAGTGCGAGCATCTCAAGCAGATCATCAAGGCCCTGCCCTGTCTGAGCTGAGACAGGAACAAAGATCGTATCTCCACCCCACTCTTCTGAAACCACCTCATATTCGGAAAGCTGACGCATGACCTTTTCGGCATCAGCTCCCTCTTTGTCCATCTTATTGACAGCCACAATAATCGGAACCCCTGCTGCACGAGCATGATCCAGAGCCTCCACCGTCTGCGGCATGACGCCATCATCAGCAGCAACAACCAGTACGGCCACATCTGTCAGTTTCGCACCACGTGCACGCAGGCCGGTAAACGCCTCATGACCCGGTGTATCAACAAAAACAACCCGCTCACCACTATCCAGTTTCACCATGTAGGCACCGATATGCTGGGTAATGCCACCAGCCTCGCCATCAGCCACATGTGCCTTGCGAAGTGCATCAAGAATCGAGGTCTTGCCATGGTCTACATGGCCCATGACCACAACAACCGGCGGACGGGGCAGTAGATTCTCTTCAGACTCTTCAATGGCCTCAACCAGAACATCTTCTACCGCTGCCTCATTAATTATTTTCGATGTATGGCCGAACTCTTCAACAATCAGAGCGGCTGTCTCGGCATCAACCGTCTCATTTACTGTAACCGTTGAGCCCATTTCAAACAGTTTTTTAACAACCTCTCCACCCTTAATTGCCATTCTGCTGGCAAGCTCAGCAACAACAATCGGATCAGTCACTTCTACCGTACGTGTTACAAAGTCTGCGTCATCCTTGGTAATAGCCTTTTTACGACCACGACCACCCCGTGCCAGGCGTGCCTGGCGCTCCATCTGCTCCTCAGTCATCACGACGTTCCGACTGGAAGCGTAGTTACGTTTTGCTGCTTTCTCAGCCGGAGATAGCCTTCTCTTCTGGTGTCTGCCGGAAGGCCCAAAGGAACTTCGCCTCTTCGGCGTTTCAGGCCCTGTCGGAGCCCCTGGCTGTGGAGAAACTGCTACAGATGGCGCACGTCTTGGCCCTGAAGTCGGAGTGGTACTGGCAGGACGCCTGGAAGCCGGACGAGTATCTCTGCGACGCTCAGCACGTTCACTACTGATATTCGCCTCAATCTGTTTCATCGATGAGCGTGGAGCCTTGGCAGCTGCAATCTGCGCAGGTGTCAGCCCTCGACGAATAGTTGTGCGTGGCCCTGAACTCTTCTGTGATGAGCCTCTCTGTGGTGAACTCTGCTGTCCACGCCTTGTATCCGATGCCGGACGGGAAGCTCTCTCCTTCTGCCGTGCATCACGCTGAGGAGCGGCGGGACTCTTTGCTTCCGCCCTCTTCTTCTCTACTGCCTGTGATGCACGTTGAGCGGGTGTCAGGGCCTTGACTGCTGTCCCGGCAACCTCTTTTTTCTCTACCGGGGTTTCTTTGGCTGCCTGGGGGGCAGCTGCACGGCGGCGGCGTACTGCCACCTGAACGGTGCGACCTCTTCCTTCCACGCTGCTGCCGGGCCGCGACTGTCCGGCAA
>JAJRVG010000123.1 GCA_021545595.1 Zetaproteobacteria bacterium
AACCATCTGGCCGGAGGAGATCGAGATGCTCTACAGTTTTATCGAGTAGATGTTCGTTTTATGTTACCCTGCAGGCATGCACCTCACTCCTTATATTCACCACATGTCTGATCACAGCTAATGCAGTTTAATTTCAAGGAAGACGGCGTCGGACTGCTGGCTATCGCCTTTGGCCTGCTTTACTGGCCGCTGGAAGCCCTGATCCACGCAACCTTTTTCGGTGGAAGCAGCTTTAGCGAGGCGTTTCTCTCCCCGAGTGCAGATGAGGTATGGATGCGGCTGCTTATCTCGCTCTCCTTTATTGCATTTGGTATCTACGCCCATCGTGCCATCCGGCAGCAGCGGGATATGAACAAACTACTACAGCAGCAGAAGGTTCGTGCCCGTAGTGTCATTGAGTCAGCCCATGATGCTTATGTCTGTATCGACACCAACAGTGTTATCACCGACTGGAACCCCCGGGCTGAGAAGATGTTCGGTTGGTCTCGCTCGGATGCGGTTGGAAAAACCCTGCTTGAGACTATTATTCCTGAGCGTTTTCATCAGGCTCATCAACACGGCATGCATGCCTATCTGGTCAACGGCAGCGGACCCTGGCTCTACAGAACCGTGACCACCTCCGCCCGCCATAAACATGGTTCTGAAATACAGGTGGAGCTGGCAATTATTCCGCTCTCCGGTGATGGGCAGCAGGAGTTCTACGCTTTTATCCGGGAAGTCCCTCACAGAACTTGATCTCTGCTGAACCTTTTTCACATTGGGCATAAACCCTGCTTAACCCTTCTGCGTCTGACCCACATGGATGTGGGAAATGCGGAAGATTGTATGGAACCATCTCCGCCATGCAGTCGAGACTGGAGTGCACTCAGACCACTCCCGTCATTCCAGCGGACGCTGGAATCCATGGATACCGGGTCGGTGCCCGGTATGACGTGGTGTTGTTGCTTCTGGCCGAAGAGAGGATGCCCTGGGGTATAAGGTGAATTCGGCCTCTGGCCGAAGAGAGGATGCCCTGGGGTATGAGGTGAATTCGGCCTCTGGCCGAAGAGAGGATGCCCTGGGGTATAACGAAATAACTTAAATGGGACAGTAGTGCGTCAGAAGGCTCCTACTCGCGATTTTTCCAGTTTTTCTCTATAAAACCGGCCCTTCCTGAGCCCTCTTTATAGCGCTCATAGTGCTGACTGTTCTTCTGATAATACTCCTGATGATAATTCTCAGCAGGATAATAGACACCGGCCTTTATCACTTTGGTTACTATCGGGTGATCGAACTTGCCCGACCTCTCCAGCGCCAGTTTTGATGCCTCCGCCAGAGCCTTCTGCTGATCATCATGATAGAAAATTGCGGTGTAATATTGAGATCCACGATCTGCAAACTGTCCATCAGCCTGGGTGGGGTCAATGTTGTGCCAGAAGGTTTCCAGCAGCTTTTCATAGCTGACCAGATCAGGGTCATACACCACCCGCATCGCTTCATAGTGGCCTGTGTTGCCCTGGCTGATCATCTCATAGGTAGGGTTTTTCACGTGGCCGCCTGTGTACCCCACCTCGGTTGAGATTACACCCTTAAGATTGTCGAATGGCGGCTGCATGCACCAGAAACAACCTCCCGCAAATGTTGCAACCTGATATCTGTTTTCCACCATATCCTCACCCCATGCGACTGCTCCCATTGGCATCATCAACAACAGAAAAAGTACGCCGATCCTAGTCTTCAACCATATCATCATACACCCCGAAAAATTGTTAACTGTATGTAGTCGATCATAGGGGAGGTTTCTTTCAGGTGATTCAGGGAAAAAAGTCTTGGCTTCCATGTCCGGGATGAATTCAGGTGCGGCTCACTCGGTACAATTCAACACTCAAAACAAGGCATCATCACCGAGGAAGCAATTAGGTATGCTTTATTCATGCCTTGGCAAAGTTCATGTAACTGCTGAGTTTGTTAACCTGACGCCGCAATCCTAACCGGGTCAAGGCATAACCACGGCTTGGGATGCGAAATTCAACCTCCTGCCAGTCGTGAGCGATTTCCGTGACCAGATAGCAGACCCGATTCACCGTGTGAATGCCGGTTAGAATCCATTGATCCGCATCGTCGCCGCCATCAACCACAGTCCAAATGTGGGTCACAGGAAGTTGCTTAACCAGTTCTAAATCCTCTCCAAATGTTTCTAATCCCAGTCCACCCCAAATATCATGATTGGAACTTTTATGGTGGTATGGGCGGAAAAACTCATAAAAGGTATCTTCATGCAACTTAAGAATATCGGAATGGCTGTTACACATTATCGACAAAAACCACTTCTCGATGTTGCTTCAAAAAGCCTATATCCGGTGTGAATCGCTCAGGGAGTGTGATGGGCTTACCGGCCAACGGTAGAAAAAATTGATGCACAAATGGTTCATCTCGTTGCTCCAGTTCTTTTGAAAGAATTACACGAAAATCATCATCCAGAGAAATCAGCCCACGATCAAATGCCTTATCGTGCAGTGCCGACAAGCACAAACCATTGCGAGGATTAAGGCGATTATTCCGGTCTTTGCTCCACGGTACGATATGGCTTGCGATTAGCAGTCGCGGCTCCGATAAACCGGACATGCAGCAACATCCATGATAGCTGCTCAATACGGCACGGCGAAAAAAGTTTTGCCGAATCCGCTGCTCAGTGAGAACAGACCTGGTTTCTCCGGTGAAATCCTCAATGTTTTCAAGCTCTCCATCTGCTTGTCCTGTTTCGGCGACCAACCCCTTATCAGCTCGAAGCTGTTCGTGGATATGCAGACACTCTATGGCCAACCGATCCCAATCAGCATGAAACTCATCCCAAATCTCTCGATCTAGGGCTGATGCATTTCCCAATCCCTTTCGCCCAGAACCAGTAATTGCAGGATCAATACTAGCGATATTGCATAGTTTCATCGCCAGCGCAGATGGCGTCCGCCCAATCAAACCCGCCAGTTCAATGATCTCTTTATTACGACTGTGCAACTTTCCAAATGGAAGTTGGCAATACAGGTTAAAAGCCAGCTTGAGCTGCTCCTTTGTCCAAAGATCAATTGTCATAACATCGTCTAAAGCACCATTATTGTTTGCATCAGGTCACTCCCATAGAGGGGTAGCTTACGCTAACAATTTGGTCATTTCATCTATCTTTAAGTACAACAGATTTTGTATCCAAAATATCCTGAAGTCCGTATGTCCGGCGTACTCAAGGGGGCAGAAGAGAAATCGAGGAAGCTAAAGAGCCTGAGATAGCTGGCGTGTTCGCCCGCATTCCAGTTGATGATACCGACACAAGAAAGCAGCTCATTGTAACACTTCGCAACATTCACTTTGAAGGGGCATCGACTTCAAGGCCAAAGACAAAAAGGCGCAGTCAATTCAGAATAAAACCTGCTCATTTATCAGGCCTGTATCACACGATGGAAACGCTGGATGTCGCGGAGTATTGATCTCTGCCCCCCCCTATTTTCCCAAGTTCAATATAATGATTAGTTATTACATGATTCGTGCATAATCGGTGCCAGGCTTTCATATTTTGATATTTTCGTGAAAT
>JAJRVG010000124.1 GCA_021545595.1 Zetaproteobacteria bacterium
CTCCTGCAATGCTTCACGCGCTTGATCGCTAAAGCCCGGTGCAATGACTACCTCCATAAACGTTTCAGCAATCAATGTTGCCGTCTCCCCCTCCAGAGGGCGGTTAAAGGCTGCGATGCCTCCAAATGCAGACGTTGCATCAGCTGCGCGGGCACGCTCATACACCTCTGCCTGCATGCCGCCTGTAGCAACGCCACAGGGGTTGGCATGTTTGACAATCACCGCACTGTTCTCTTCAAAGTCACGCACACATGCGAATGCGGCATCGGCATCGGCGATATTGTTGTAAGAGAGCGTTTTGCCCTGCAACACTTCACAGTCAGCCAGCGAAAGGCCGGTGTCTTCAGGGTCGGCATAAAAAGTGCCATCCTGATGCGGGTTTTCACCATATCTCAATTCGTCTGCCGTCTTGATAAACTGGCGGGTAAAGATATCGGGGAATTTACGTCTGGAGCCATCCGCATTCAGCGAAGAGAAATGATTGGCAATCGCACCATCATATGACGCGGTATGGGCAAATGCCTTCACCGCCAACATGCGACGGATGCCATCACCGACAGCGCCATCTGAGGCTTCGATCTCTTTCAGAACCAGCGGGTAATCAGCCGGATCGACTACAACGGTAACAAACTTGTGATTCTTGGCGGATGCACGGATCATGCATGGGCCACCGATATCGATGTTTTCAATCGCATCATCTACTGTGCAGTCATCCCTGGCCACGGTCTCACGGAACGGATAGAGGTTCACACACACCAGATCAATACGCTCTATGCCATGACGCTTCATAGAGGCGAGATCACTCTCGTTATCCCGGCGTGCCAGGATGCCTCCATGTACTTTCGGATTCAGTGTCTTGATACGGCCATCCATCATCTCCGGGAAGTTGGTGTAGTCGGATACCTCACGAACAGGGATGCCTGCTTCTCTCAGTAGTTTTGCGGTTCCACCGGTGGAGAGCAGCTCCACATCACGATCAACCAGTGATCGTGCAAAATTTTCAACGCCTGATTTGTCTGACACACTGATCAGTGCTCGGGTAATGGATGGCATAATGGTCTCCGAAATAAACTCCTGGGAAGAGGCATCAGGCTACGCATAGGCTACGTCGGCGCAAGAATTCTGCTCTCTTTCGGGCAAAATCTATTTGATTCCACCCCTCGGCCGCCGCATCATCGCCGCCTGCTTTCCTGAAGGGGGACACATGCACAGACTTATCATACTGATCACTGGGCTACTGCTGGCTTCTACACTGGCACCCACCCTCAATGCAGCCGGGTTGCAGCAGGCTGAGTTTAAAAATGGTGTGAAACTGATTGTCGAAGAGGATCACTCCGCACCCGTTGCCATGGTTCAGATCTGGCTAAAAGTTGGCGGACGCGATGAAGTGCCGGGGAAAACAGGGCTGGCACATGTCTTCGAGCATATGATGTTCAAGGGCTCGAAGAAGCTTGCTCCCGGAGAGTTCTCCAAGAGAATCTCGGCCATGGGCGGTAACGACAACGCCTTTACCAGCACCGACTATACGGCCTATTTCGAAACGGTTCCTGCCAGCCAGGTCAACAGAGTACTGCACATGGAGGCCGAGCGTTTCGCTAATCTGAAACTACGTGATAGTGACTTTCAAAAAGAGATCAAAGTCATCATGGAAGAGCGGCGCATGCGTACCGAGGATGACCCCAACAGCCGTATGTTCGAGGAACTCTCCGCAGTCTCCCTTCGGCTACACCCCTACCGTAACCCGGTGATCGGCTGGATGCAGGATCTGAAGCGGCTCACCATTAAAGATGTCCGTACCTTCTATAAAAAGCACTATATTCCCGGAAGTGTGACAGTCGTGGTTGTGGGTGATGTCGATTTCAGGAAGGTGCGACAGACGGTCAAGCGGACCTTCGGACGGATAAAACAGCGGCCTGTGCCTGAGCGTTTCAACCCGGTGGAACCTGAGTCCTATGGCCCCAAACGTATCAACGTGACGCTTCCTGCGCAGTTACCCCTCTTTGCTCTGACACTCACGATGCCGGTCTGGAAGCCGGGAGTAAATGACAGTGCCTGCGCAGCCATTGCGGTGGCGACACAGATTCTGGCAGGTGGCCGCTCAGCAGAGCTGACAAAGACACTGGTGGACAGGCAGCGCAAGGCCTTCTCCGTAGGGGCGGGCTATGATCCGTTCGGCATGGGGCTTGATCTCTGGTATGTATATGGCGTTCTGGGGCCAAAACAGACCCCTGAGGCTTTTGAAAGCGCACTGTGGACACTCATGCGGAAGATGGAAAATAGCCCGCCTGCAGAAGCCACATTGGCTGCAGCAAAGCGGCAGATGATTGCTGCCGAGGTGTTTGCCCGCGACTCACTCTACCTGAGAGCCAAGCATATCGGCACGCTTGAGACCGTTGGCATTGGAGCCGCACATCAGGATGAGTGGCTTGACGCCATTCGCAGGGTTGCCGCAGCCGATATTCAGCATGTTTTCAAAAAATGGATCAGGGCCGAGCGGGCCACAACCGGGCTGCTCTTACCGGAACAAGCCCCGGAAAAAGCTCCGGAGAAGAAGTCATGAAAAGAGGCCTCTCAACACATCTGACACTCCTGCTGCTGGGCTACCTCAGCTTCATCAATCCGGCTCAGGCCGTTCCTCCTATTGAAAATGCAAGTATGGGAAATGGTCTGCGTATTCTGCTGATGGAGGCACATGCCGTGCCGATGGTCTCCATGCAACTGGTGATGCCTGCCGGTAGCCGTTTCGATCCGGTTGGGAAAGGCGGTACAGCAAGCCTGCTGGCAACCATACTCACTGACCACACTGAGAAACATACGCGTGAAACGTGGGCAATGCTTCTGGATGCCGAGGCAATTCAGCTTGGTGCGAGCGCCAGTCGCGATGGGTTGAGCCTCTCTATGACGGTGCTGAAAGAGGCACTCCCGGTCGGAATCAACGCCTTCTCTGAAGCCCTGTTGAATCCGGGGTGGAGCCGTGAACGATTCGCACTCATCAAGGAGAACACCCTCTCCGCAGCCCGAAAAGCACTGGAAGAGCCCGGCATCCGTGCCTCTGAGGCAACAAGCCGCCTCCTCTTTCCGGGCCACCCCTACGGCCATCGCCCAGATGGCAATCCGGCATCATTGAAAAAGATTCTGCTTGCCGATCTGAAAAAGCTCTATACGAATCAGGTCAGGCCACAGGGCGCTCTGCTGGCAGTCAGTGGCGACATCACCATGCCGGAACTGCTGACACTGCTGAAACCTCTGCTTGCCGACTGGAGGGGAGCCCCCGAACAGCAGCTGTTTGAAATCAACAGGGCAGATGATGTTCGTGGAATCACAAAACAGATCAAGATGCAGACATCGCAGACGCTCTCGCAGCTGGCACGCCTCGGGCCTGCCCGCGGAGATGCCGACTTCTTTCCCACATTTGTGCTGAATCACATATTGGGTGGCGGTGGTTTTGGCTCCAGGCTGATGCAGGAGGTACGGGAAAAGCGTGGCCTGGTTTACGGCATCTACTCCTACTTCATTCCACTGGCTACATCCGGCCCGTTCATCATTACCCTGCAGACACGTGCCGATCAGGCCGAAGAGGCCGAAAATCTGGTGCGTTCAGTTCTGCAGGAGCTCTTCAACGGAGAGATTACCCGGAAAGAACTGGCAGATGCAAAGGCCAATTTGACTGGTAGTTTTGCCCAGAGAATGGACTCCAACCGGGAGCGGGTCGGGCTAATGTCGATGATCGGATTTTACGGCATGCCACTTGATTATCTTCAGGTCTGGACGCAGAAGGTTGAAGCCGTCACGCTCGCTGATATTAAGATTGCAGCCAACACCTATCTGGACCCGAAGCAGTGGAATCTGCTCCGTGTCGGGCCGAAAGTCAGGGTGAAAGTGAAGGGGGAAACAGCTCCATGAAAACGGTTCTTGTTGTTGAAGATTCCAACTCAAGCAGAGATGTCACCAGCCACTTTTTACAGCAGGGTGGATTCCGTACACTGGAAGCTGCCGATGGTGCCGATGCGCTCAATATTCTAAAGCAGCGGCACGTCGATCTTGTTCTGACCGATATCATGATGCCCAATATGGATGGATGGGCTTTCTACAGGGAGGTACGCAAGGAGAAACGCTACAACCTGACGCCATTCGTTTTTCTGAGTGTACTTGATGAGCTTGATGACCAGATCAAGGGGCTGACACTGGGTGTGGATGACTACATTACCAAGCCTGTCACCCCGCCTCAGCTGATCGCACGGGTGAATACGGCACTGATGCGTAGTGAGCGGCTGGAGCAATACTTCTTCCGCAACCCTGTCACCGAACTGGAGACCGCCAACTACCTCCGCCATCGGCTGCCGCTGGAGGCGATGCGCTGCCGTGAAGCCAATCAGTCACTGAGTCTATTGGTTTTCGGGATCGGTAACTATGTCTCCCTCGTCCGTGGCCATGCCACATGGTTTGCAGAAGTTGCCGCCAGAGAGACGGGGCAAGAGCTTAAAGAGCATGCCCGTGACTACGATGTAGTGGCAGATATGGGCATGGGTCGCTTTGCTATCCTGATGCCGAATCTGGCAGTTGAAGTTGCGAAGAAGTGGGCTGAGAAGGTGGTTGCCAACTGGAAACTCTCACTGACCTGGCCGGAAACGGAGCAGAATATCGGTATCGATATCGGCTACCGTTGTGATGCTGTCGCACCGGGTGATATTGATGCCATCGGGCTGCTGAATAAGAGCCTCGAAACATTCGAACGCAAGTGGTAACGGCTTCGGCCATCTAACCACTCGAGTATACGACCAACATGCGAATTACTGCCGGCAGGCTGCGTGGCCGGGTTCTCAAAGTGCCGGATCTTCCGGGGCTGCGTCCCACGCCATCCAGAGTGCGTGAAGCCCTCTTCAATA
>JAJRVG010000011.1 GCA_021545595.1 Zetaproteobacteria bacterium
TGAATCATCTTTCTTATATTGGCGATACCAGTATGGGTAAGAATTGCAATATCGGTGCGGGTACGATCACCTGCAATTATGATGGTGCCAACAAGCATCAGACTACCATCGGTGATAATGTATTTATCGGTTCCGATACCCAACTGATTGCTCCGGTCAATATTGGCAATGATGCCACCATCGGTGCTGGCAGTACTATTACCAGAGATGTGTCGTCAGATGGTTTGACTTTATCAAAACGTACAGGCCAGCAACATGTCCAGGATTGGCAGCGACCAGGAAAGGATAAACGCTGATGTGTGGCATTGTCGGAGCCATTGCTGCCAGAGATGTTCTTCCCATATTGATGGAGGGGCTGCAGCGGCTGGAGTATCGTGGATATGACTCGGCAGGTGTTGCAGTAAGAGATGCGAACGGTAACTTGAAACGGTTCAGGGCACTTGGCAAGGTAGCGGCTTTAAAAGAACTGGTTGATCAATCAGAGATTACGGGTGAGCTGGGTATTGCTCACACCCGCTGGGCTACCCACGGAGCACCGGCAGAGCGCAATGCACATCCGCATATGAGTGGCGTCAGGGTGGCCGTGGTTCACAACGGTATTATCGAGAATCATAGTCAGTTGCGGGATCGCCTCGTAGCTCTTGGGTACACCTTTACTTCTGAAACTGATACCGAGGTGATCGCTCATTTGATGGCGGACAAACTGGAATCGGGCAAGAATTTGTTTACAGTTGTAGTTGATACAGCAGCTGAACTTGAGGGCGCCTACGCACTTGCGGCAACAAGCCCGGAAGATAGTGACCGCATCGTAGTTACCCGCGCAGGAAGCCCTCTGGTGATTGGGCTGGGAAAAGGGGAGAATTTTATTGCTTCCGATGTTATGGCCCTGCTACCAGTTACCCGCAGGTTTATTTTTATTGAAGAGGGAGATGTTGCCGAAGTACGCCGTGATGGTGTTACCATCTACAATGCTGATGGTGAGGAGGTTACACGTCCAGTCAAGGAGTCCCAACTCTCCAATGCCAGTGTTGATAAGGGCCCATATGCACATTATATGCTTAAGGAGATCTATGAGCAGCCCGGTGTGATCTCGGAGACGCTGGAGGGTCGTATCCACGAGGGGCATCTTCTTGAGGCAAGTTTTGGCCATGAGACCGCGACACTGCTGGATAAGACCCGCCATATTCAGATCGTCGCTTGTGGCACCAGCTACCATGCAGGCCTTGTAGCGCGTTACTGGTTCGAAGAAGCCGGCATCCCATGTAGTATCGAAGTGGCCTCCGAATATCGTTATCGCAAGGTGGTCGTCCCGGAGGGGTCGCTGCTGATCACCATCTCCCAGTCGGGTGAAACAGCCGACACACTTGCAGCCCTGCGTGGCAGCCGTTCAAAGGGCTATGTCGGCAGCCTCACCGTTTGTAATGTTCCTGAAAGCTCGCTGGTGCGGGAATCGGATGTCTGTTTTATGACCCGTGCCGGCACCGAGATCGGCGTGGCCTCTACTAAGGCGTTTACCACTCAGTTGGTGGCGCTTCGTCTTCTGATGATTGCACTTGCCCGCCGTAAAGGGCTTACTGCTAAGCAGGAAAAGGACATGGTCAACGAGCTTCATTCATTGCCTCGGCAGGTTGAAGTAGTGCTCCAGCTTAGTGACGCCATCAAGACGATGGCTGAAGGCTTTTCAGACAAGCATAATGCCCTGTTCCTTGGTCGTGGTGCCTTCTATCCGATTGCTATGGAGGGGGCTCTGAAGTTGAAGGAGATATCCTATATTCATGCCGAGGCCTATCCTGCCGGGGAGCTTAAACATGGCCCGCTGGCGCTGGTTGATGACAGCATGCCGGTGGTTTGCGCTCTGCCCGATGATCCTCTGCTGGAGAAGGTACTTTCAAACCTCCAGGAGGTGCGGGCGCGTAGCGGGGAGCTTTTCCTGTTCAGTGATCAGAAGGTCAATATCGGGTTGGATCACTATCAGAGTCTGACTTTGTCGGACATCTATCCGGGGACTGCGCCCATCGTCTACAGTATTCCATTGCAGCTGCTGGCTTATCATGTAGCCGTACTCAAGGGCACAGATGTAGATCAGCCCCGCAACCTGGCTAAGTCAGTGACTGTCGAATAAATTTCTCATAAGTCCGACAGACTTTTGTTCACACAAAATAAAGTTCTATCCTGAGATGGGGGGGTAATCCCCCCATTTATAACTGTTGTTAAAAGTAGAGAGTTGTTAAGCAGCTAACGCCAATTTTTGAATGGAGTTATACCGCCGATGACCATGTTAGGTCTGTCATAGTTGTACGTCCATAGGCACCGTGTTGCATGCTCTTGAATCTGATTGATACTTTTGAAGATATATTGCGATAACCAATCATACCTCACAGTTCGATTATACCTTTCAATATAAGCATTTTGTTGTGGGTTGCCTGGTTGGATAAAGTCCAAAATAATATCATTCGTTTTAGCCCAATCTTTGAGCAACTGACTAGGGCCTGTTAACACTATTTGATGGTTTCGATGATCAAGGCGAAGTAGATGAAGAAAGAAAAGACGACATCGAGTTTATCAAAGCGAGAAAAGATTCGTCGAAAGCCTTTGAGTCTTCTGAATAGCCGCTCAACCTGATTTCGGTTTTTATAAATCTCCGTATCATATTCCCAAGGGTTTTTCCGGTTCGATTTTGGGGGAACTACAGGTAAGAAA
>JAJRVG010000125.1 GCA_021545595.1 Zetaproteobacteria bacterium
AAACGGGAGAGTGCGGGCATCACTGTTTTCAGTTGATGCACATGTCGTTGCGATCGAGAAGTTTTATAAAGAAGTGCTGAATGATGGGTGAGGCGGCGCAGCGACGGGTTCTCATTGATGGGCGCGAGTTTGTTGCAGGAAGACGTACAGGGATTGGACGTTTTCTTGAGGGCTTACTGCTGGTGATACATGAGAAGCATCCTGATTGGCGATTGACCGTTGCAGTAGAGAAGCGGTCTGTTTTGCCCGCGTCTCTTGATGGTAAAGTGACGGCGTTTTGTCTGCCGCGCTTCCCAGAGCTATTCTGGCCGGAATTGGCAAAAGATTATGACCTCTTTCTCAGCCCCTATCCAAAACTTCCCTTAAGAGAATTGCCTTGCCCTGCCATTCATACGGTTCATGATGTATTTTATCTGACGCACCCGACCTGTCATAAAAACAGACTGCGCATGATGGCTGGGCGCTGGATACTGTGGAGATCAATATCCAGGGCAGCACTCACATGGTTTGTCTCCCGCGCTTCTCAACAGGCATGCGAATCGCTGGTCGGGCCACTGCAAGATGTTGTGGTGCGTTATTCTCCAATCGAGGTCTGTTTTTCCCCGTCTGAAGAGTCATCACCATCCGATAAACCGGGATATTTTCTTTGTGTCGGCAATGGTATGCCACATAAGAATGTTGAGGTGTTACTACAGGCTCTGCGTGGAACAGATATGTTATTGAAATGTGTGGGTGTGAGAGAAGAGAGCAAGGTTAGAATTACAGCTTCCTGTCCGGATATGGCAGGACAGGTTAAATTTCTGGCCGGTGTGGATGATGCGCAGCTGATTGAACTCTATCGCAACGCGGTTGCTCTGCTTATGCCATCGATTCAAGAGGGGTATGGCTTCCCGCCACTTGAAGCGATGGCCTGTGGCACGCCTGCAATTGTTTCAGATATCTCTGTTTTACGGGAATCTACGGGTGAAAAGGCACTCTACTGCTCCCCACATGATGCCGATGCATGGCGGCATGCAATGGTTTCAATGCTGGATGTGTCAGTTCGGGAACGACATAGCCAGAGTATGCTTCAATGGGTGCAGTGCAGACAGGGAGAGGATGGCTGGCATAAACATATTGAAGATATGGAAGCTGTGATGGGGAGCTGCTGATGTGCGGCTTTGTAGCGGTTCGTGGCGCCGTTGCAACCGGGGAACTTGCCCGGATGGCAGAGGCTGTTAAACAGCGCGGACCGGATGACCGTGGTGAATTCCTGTCAGAATCTTTCTCTGCAATCCACCATCGACTCTCTATCATCGGTCCGGATGAGAGAGGCAGGCAGCCTTTCACCGTTGATGATATCACGGTTCTGTTTAATGGCTGTATCTACAACTATCATGAACTCCGTAAACAGCTGGAAGATGATGGCATAACGTTCAGGTCAGACTCGGATACTGAAGTGTTGCCATATCTCTACCGTAAGTTCGGTATGGGGATGTTTTCTCTTCTCAATGGAATGTTTGCTATTGTTCTGTGGGATGCCCGCGATGAGTTGCTCATTGCAGCCCGCGACCCCTTTGGTGAGAAACCACTGTTTGTCTGTCAGCAGGGGGGGCGTCTCGGTTTTTCATCTTCATTGACAGCATTTGAACGGGGTGAGTGGAGCCTAACGCCTAATCTGCATGCGGTTTCTGATTTGCTCCGACGTATGCGTATCGAGGCGCCTGAGACACTCTATGAAGAGGTGAGCCAGCTTCCCGCAGGTTGCTATGCTGTCGCGGCCAGGGGTGAAAGCCTCAGTATTCGCCGCTACCATTTTCTGCCGGAGCCGGATCAGCCGTTGGATGCATCACCGGAAGAGATTGAGAATGAAGTCGAGAAACTTCTGGATGATGCATTCAAAATGCGCATGGTGTCAGACAAACCCCTTGGTGTGTTTCTCTCCGGTGGTGTTGACTCTTCACTGATCGCGGCATCACTTGCACGCCAGACAAGCCAGCCTCTGCACACCTTTGCAGTACGCTTTGCTGATGCAGGCCCGGACTATGATGAGAGCTGCTTTGCCAAGTCGGTGGCAGAACATATCGGTAGCGAACATCAGGTTCTGGAGGTGGCGGCAGATGCGCATCAGACGCTGGATGACCTTGCTCGCGCTTTTGATCAGCCGGTGACCAATACAGCAGCTCTCCCCACCTATCTGATCAGTCAGGCAGCCAAGCCTTATGTGGATGTGGCACTCTCCGGTGTTGGCGGAGATGAACTATTTGGTGGCTATCCACGTTACCTGGGCATGGCATGGCACTCTCGTCTGAGAAAGATACCGGGGCACTCTTTTGCATATTCCCTCTGCTCTATATTGGGAGACAGCTCCTCAAGCCGCAACTTAAGAGGGAGGGCACGGCGCTTTTTGCAGGGACTCGACCTGGAGCGTGCAGACGCCTACCAGTACTGGATGCAGACGACGGATGCAGCGCCATCAAAGATGTTTATGGTTGATGTAAATGATGTACAGAATTGCTGGAGCTCAGCGACAGAAGCTCTGGGGGATCTTCCCTCCCTGCTTGCCCGTTTCGGGCCTGTGAATGGGGCAATGGCCTACGATATTTTAACCTATCTGTCCGACGATCTGCTTGCTGTGGGTGACCGGATGAGCATGTCCCATGCCCTCGAGCTGAGAGCGCCGTTTCTGGACACGCGGGTTCTGTCAGCAGTTTTGACGCTGGACAGCAGTTATAAGGTGACTGGCTGGCCGTGGCAGGAGCAGTTGAAGGTGATGCTGAAACGAATCGCGGCGCGTCACCTTCCCCATGATACGGTTTACCGGCCCAAACAGGGGTTTATGACACCGGTAAAACAGTGGCTGCACGGAGAACTTGCCGGGGAGGTACAGGGTCTGATTGATGGCAAGCCACTGGCGGGTCTGATCCGACCCGAGTTCATCCAAACTCAGTGGGAGGCACACCAGCGAGGGCATGATCGATCGGACATCCTGTGGGGACTGCTGCTTATGGATCGCTGGATGAAGCAGCGCGACTGGAGGTTTTGATGGCTGGGAAACTTGCTGAAAAGGGGTATGGGTTCTCGGAAGCAGAATATTTTGACTTCATCCAGCACCGATACAAGCCCAATCAGTTTGAAGGCATGGAGGGTGACGCACGTTTTGTTCCAGAGAGTCACAATGCATGGGTCAACGGGCAGCGCTTTCACCGGATGCTACAGTTTTTGAGCAGACATCGAGATCAGTTGCAGGGTGATCCGCTGCTGGCTGTTGATATTGGCCTCTACCCCGGCACATGGATTCACCTGCTCAGGCAGTTCTGGTCGGATATGGAGTGGCATGGTGTCGGATTATGTATTTCTGATGAATTCAGGGCATGGACAACAGCTGAGGAGATTAAACTTGCAGAAG
>JAJRVG010000126.1 GCA_021545595.1 Zetaproteobacteria bacterium
CGGGTCAACGATGAAGATCGCATCATTGGCAGCATCAAAGATACTTTTCATCTGTCTTTCGCTTTTTTTTAGCAACTCTTCGGCCTGTTTACGTTCGGTAATGTCCAATGTCGTGCCAATGGATCGCAGAGGTGTGCCGTCATCATCGTAGAAGGTCTTACAGCGTTCATTGACCCATTTTATGGAGCCGTCCTGCATCATCAGTCTGTGCTCGATATCGTAGGGTGTGTTGTTCTTTACCGATTCCGTATATGCCCTGTCCACAAATGCATAGTCATCGGGGTGCACGATCTTCAGAAAGGTCTGATATGTATTCGCTGTGCCGGATTCCACCCCGAATATACGGCAGTTCTCATCTGACCAGACAAGATCATTGTTAAGCAGATCAAGCATCCAGTGACCGAGGTGAGCGATGCGTTGTGCTTCATCATGCTGGGCCTGTTGCTCTGCAAGAGCTTCTTCAATCTGTTTGCGCTCGGTAATGTCGAGAACAATGGCAATGAATACCTTATGAGATTGAAACAGTGATGGCTGGAGGTTGATTTCAACGGGATAGAGCGATCCATCCTTCCTCTGGTGGAGAGTTGTAAATTGAATCTTTTTCTTTTTGCCAGTTATGAGGGGATCAATCAGCTTCAAAAATGATTCACGGGTAAACTCAGGCTTAATATCCACAGGAGTAAGCTTTTTCAACTCATCCTGACTGTATCCCAAGTTTAGCCTGGCACCGTGATTTACCTGAATAAATTTTAATGTTTGAGCATCAATAAAATAAATCTCATTCAGGGAGCCTTCAAGAATCTCATAAAAAGCAGATGTGTTTTCATCCGCCCGGTTGTCGGCCCGTGCAGCTGCCTCAGCACGCAGCTGTCTAAGCTCTTTGATGAGCTGCACCTTCGTCTTGCTTTCGTCCTGCATGGAGAGCCTCGTACCAACAGTGGAAAATACCGGTCAATATTAGTGCAGTGAAAAATTAAGGTCTACCTTTGGCCGAAAAAATATTGGGAGATGGCCTCTATTTTCTCCAGAACTCCGGAACAAGCAGTACAAAGAAGGTAAAGATTTCAAGGCGACCCAGCACCATGCCGAACATGAGTATTCCTTTAGCCGTATCGGGGAGTGAGGCGTAGTTTGAGCCGGGGCCGACATCACCGAACCCAGGGCCGGTATTGGTCAGGCAAGCTGCTGTAGCAGAGAGAGCAGTCATCATATCAACGCCTGTTATGGCAAGTAGCGTGGTGATGACGCTGTAGCAGATCATGTAGAGCACAAAGAATCCCCACAATGCCTGTACAACCGGGCCAGTCACACTCTGTTCACCTATTTTTACATGAATAATGGCGTGCGGGTGAATGAGCCTGCGGACCTCCCGCATGCCCTGCCTGAAGAGCAGCAGTACCCTGACCACTTTCATGCCGCCGCCGGTGGAGCCTGCACAGGCACCGACAAACATACCTGCCAGTAGAAGCAATCCGGTTCCGGGTGGCCAGACGGCATAGTCACTGACGGCAAAGCCTGTCGTGGTTGCAATTGCAACCGTATTGAACACCACTTCACCTGTGGTGCCCGCTCCGGCTGACAGTGTGATGGCGCCTACCAGAATAACCAGAAAGCTGATCCATTTTACATAGGTGCGGAACTCATCATCCTGAAAGTAAGTTTTAAGAGAAAAGCCACGCTTCAATGCTGCGAAGTGGAGGGTAAAATTTACGCCAGCCAGCAGCATGAAGATAATGATCAGGGTACGGATTGACGATGACTCATAGTAGCCAATGCTGGCATCGTGGGTGGAGAAGCCACCAATGGCGACGGTACACATGGCATGATTGACTGCATCGAAGCCGCTCATACCGGCCAGCCAGAGGGAGAGGGTGGTGATGCCGGTCATGGCCAGGTAGATATACCAGAGTACTTTGGCGGTTTCGGTTACGCGTGCAGTCAGCTTATCTTTTACTGGCCCCGGAGTTTCTGCACGGAAGAGTTGCATGCCGCCTACGCCGAGCAGAGGCATCACCGCTACTGCCAGTACGATGATACCCATACCACCGAGCCACTCCTGCATGGAACGCCAGAAGAGAATTGAGGGAGGCAGATTATCCAGGCCTGTCAGAATGGTTGCACCGGTAGTGGTCAAGCCGGATGTTGATTCAAACAGGCCGTCGATAACAGTGGTGCATACGCCTGTGGTCCAGAAGGGGATGGCACCGAGCAGGGAGAGAATCACCCAGGCCAGAGCCACAATCAGAAATCCATCTTTATGACTTAATCGAGCCGGAGCTGAACCGGCAACACGCATCATGGCCAGTCCGAGGGCTGATACCAGGCAGCCGGCAAGGATGAAGTGGTCAGCATGGCCGGAGTGATAGTAGAGAGAGATCAGCGCAGGCACCATCATGCCGCCGCCAAAGAGGGCAACAAGAATGCCGAGTGTCCAAGTGACGCCCTTGGGGTGCAATTAGTTCTCCTGCGTGTGAGAGCGTCCTGCCTCACACTTGTGGGCGCATTGCAAAAGCACGGTTTTGCAATGCTTGCTAAAGCCGCACATCCATGTACGGGAAGTCAGCGCCTTGATTGATACACTATGCCTACCAGAAAAGTGTGATTGCATGACGCAGGCCTAGAAGAATTCCAGATGGACTTCAAAGAGCTTTTCAACCGTGCGCAGTGATTTACTCTGGGTTACCAGAAGTACATGATCATCCGGTTTAATCGTGGTGGTCCCATCGGGAATAATAACACGCTCTTCGCGGATAATGGCACCGATCACTGTATTATCCGGCAATTTAAGCTCACTCAATGGTATGTGCAGGATATTGGAAGTCTCCAGTGCAACAGCCTCCAGCACTTCCAGTGTTCCATCACCCAGAGGCGACATGCCGAGAATACGTCCTTTACGGACATGCCTCAGAATAGATGAGGCGGTTGTAAAGCGGGGAGATACGGTGATATCGAGTCCGATCTGGCGGACAAGATCGGTGTAGATCGCCCGGTTTACCAGTGTAATAACATGGGAGACATCATATTTCTGGGCAATCAGGCTGGCGAGGATATTGGTTTCATCGTCATTGGTCAGTGCCAGAAAATCGTCCATGCTGTCGATCGCCTCTTCCTCGAGAAGGTCACGATCCAGTGCGCTTCCATGGATAACCACGCTGCTGTCGAGCTGTTCGGCCAGCCACTGAGCCCGTCTCGGATTATGTTCGATCAGTTTAATAGATGCGCCCATTTTTTCCAGTTGTTGGGCGACAATAAAGCCAACGTTACCACCACCTACCATCATGACATTGCGGGTTTTTTGCTCCGATGTCTCATGGCCAATATGCTTCAGAAAACTGTTCACCTGATCTTTGGAGAGGGCGATATAGACACTGTCTCCCGCCAGAAGAACGGTGTCTGATTTTGGCACACACCATTTCCGGTTGTGCTCGTGTGCCACGATATAGGTATGGATATCCCCCATGACCTCATCAAGCTCATTCAGTGCCAGACCTGCCAGAATTCCCTTGGGAGGAACCCTTAGTCCGAGCAGTTGTACCCGGCCGTCAGCGAAGTCCTGTGCATCAACAGCAGATGAGATCTGGAAGCGCTTGATGATTGAGTTCGCCGCCTCCCGTTCCGGTGAAATAATCAGATCAATTGGAAGTTCATCACGTCCAAAGAGACCGCTGCTGTTAACGTAGTCAGGCTCACGGATGCGGGCCATTTTTGTGGTTACCTTGAAGAGTGAATGGGCCACCTGACATGCCAGCATGTTGGTCTCATCATTGGTTGTGGCTGCTATCAAAAGTTCGGCATTCTCGGCTCCCGCCTTCCTCAGAACAGATGGATAGGAGGCTTGCCCGAGAACGGTTTTTACATCCATAGTGTCTGCTACGCGTTCCAGACGTTCTGCATCATTGTCGACAACAACGACATCGTTACCCTCTGTTGCCAGACGTTGAGCAATGTAGAAGCCCACCTCTCCGGCACCAAGAATCAGTATATTCATTCCTTCTTCTCCGGTGTGCTCAGGCCAAAACTTTTGATTTTACGGTGCAACTGACTTCGTTCCATACCGATGGAGGTAGCTGTGCGGCTGATATTCCAATCATTCTGCTCAAGATAGTGTAGCAGATAGCTTCTTTCAAATGACTCGCGGGCATTGTGGAAACTGCTGGAAAACGAGCTGTCGCCACGACTTTGTGTGGTTGGATGAACAGGTGCAGATGATGCATCCAGTGGCAGCATATTTTCAGGTGTCATCTCAACACCGGGCCGGAGGATATGGCAGCGCTCAATATAATTTCTAAGTTCACGGATATTTCCCGCCCAGGGATAATTCTGCATCATGGTGATGGCACTTTCAGAGAAATGAACCGGATCACCACTCAGTAGCTGTGACTGTTCAGTTGCCAGCGTCTCCACCAGCAGTGGCAAATCTTCGATACGTTCACGCAGTGCGGGAAGATGTATGGTGACCACATTAAGGCGATAGTAGAAATCATCACGCAGCCTGCCTTCATGCAGGAGTTTCTCCGGTTCATGAGAGCTGGCACTGATGATTCTGATATTGGCGGGGATCGGTGTCGGATTACCCAGTCGCTGGATATGTCGCTCCTGCATGGCACGCAGTACCTTGGCCTGGGTACTCAGGCTGAGTTCACGGATCTCATCAAAAAAGAGGGAGCCCTCATGGGCGGATTCAAAACGCCCCCGTTGTGCATGCAGAGCTCCGGGGAATGCCCCTTTTTCATGACCGAAGAGCTCGGAGTCCATCTGTGCTTCGGGGATGCTTGCTGTATTCAACTCAACAAAGGCACCCTCAGATCGTTTTGACTGGAGATGGATCTGGTAGGCAGCAACCGCCTTACCAGTACCGTGTTCACCGAGGATCAGCACAGTAGTATCGGTGATGGCAACACGCCGGATCAGTTTTCTGATATCTTTAATAGCACTGCTCTGACCAATCAGTTCATGCCGGGTCTTCTGATGAATGTTCTGTTTCAGATCAACATTTTCCCGTTCCAGTTTACGCTTCTCCAGTGCGTTACGGAGCAGGATGAGAAGCCGGTCAGAAGAGAGTGGTTTCTCAACAAAATCGAATGCGCCTTGGCGTGTGGCGCGAACAGCGGTGTCGATGGTTGCATGGCCGGACATGATGATGATTGGAACATTGGGATCTATCGGAAGAATACGGCTCATGGTCTCAAGGCCATCAATGCCCGGCATCCAGATATCCAGCAGGATGCAGTCGACGGGCTGTTTACGAAATCTGGCAACAGCTTCTTCACCGGAGGCGGCACAGGAAACGAGATACCCCTCATCTTCAAAAAGTCCCTGTAACGACTCCCGGATTGTCGGCTCGTCATCAACGACCATTATTCGTGCGCTCATGATTGCTCCATGCTGAATTCTTCCATTGGCAGGCGCAAGCAGAAGTGTGTCGGGTTGGTGTTGGAGAGCAGTGTAAGATTTCCATTATGCTCATCCACAATTCGATTCGCTATTGCAAGGCCCAGCCCAGATCCTGACTCCTTAGTGGAGAAATAGGCTTCAAAGATATGCCCGGCCGTCTCCTCGGGAATCCCCGGACCACCATCCTGAATATGAAATTCGACCATATTCAGGTCGTGCCCGCCTGAGAGATGAACTGGTGCAAGCGACGCTTCCGTTGCTGCCAGAGCGTTGTCCATCAGGTTAATCAGAACCTGTCGAATCTGATCCACATCGCAGTAACATAGTGTGTCATCCGCAAACTGTTCCACGTGAACACGTGGGTAGGCACCATAGAGTTCAGCCATATCGGTGATCAGATCCCTGGCATGCACGGTTTCAGGTTTGGGTTTGGGTAGTCGGGCAAGATCTGAAAAGTCACCAAGCAGGCGTTGTAGCCGCTCGACCTGGGTGATGATGGCATGCGTGCAGCTGTCAAACACTTCAGTGTCATCGGCCGTGTTCCGAAAACGGCGCTGCAGACGTTCTGCTGCCAGCTTAATTGGTGTCAGTGGATTTTTGATCTCATGTGCAAGCCTCTGTGCCACTTCAGACCAGGCGCGGTGGCGCTGGGCCTCAGCAAGGCTACTGACATCATCGAGAACCATCAGGTGGCCGGAGAAGCCGGTTGAACCGGCACCGCTGAGTTTTGCCCCGCGGGCGAGAATATGGAGATTGCGGTGGTTGATCAGTAGCTCCAGTTCACGCTGCAGATGCTCCTCCTGCTGATGACAGAGTTCATCGTAGAACTGCCCGACCAATTGCAAGCTGCCACTGCAGAGTGGTGAGATGGGACGGCCTGGCACCCACTCGACTGAGAGGTCGAGCAGCTCGCGCATTGACTGATTCAGCAATCGGATATTTCCGGCCGCATCAATCAGCAGTACGCCGGTCTGCAGGTTGGCCAGCAGCGTCTCCAG
>JAJRVG010000127.1 GCA_021545595.1 Zetaproteobacteria bacterium
CGGGCGAAAGGCGTTCCAGAAGCCGATGGCCGAGGGTGTTGCGCTGCTCAACACGATTCAGGATGTCTATCTGTCGAAAGAGGTGACGATTGCCTGACTGATCCATTGAGGCGACATCCCCTTTTTGGGGTATATCATCTCTACATGGAGCATCTAAAATAAGAGGATGCTATTTCATATTATTGATGATCAGCCCTTTTTCTGTTCATTTCTGGAGGAAATATTCGATTTGCTGGGGCATGAATCGATCCTGTTCACCTCACCCAATGATTACCTTGCCTACATTGAGAGTCCAGCGTACCGGCATCCGGATGCTGTGTTCTGTGATATCAGAATGCCTGTCATGAGCGGCTATGAGCTGATGAACCGAACACTGGCAATCTGGCCCGATAAAAAGTTTGTACTGATGAGTGGCAGCCCTGAGATAAGGGCTCAGTATGAACCCGGCGTCTACAGGCTGTTGCACAAGCCGCTGGAATTGCCGAAGCTGGAGGCGCTGGTTCTGGAACTGATGGAGTTGAGTCAGACACCCGGATAGTCAATGTTGTCTGCCTCTGCATCTCAAAGTGTGGCATGCCATAATCACATTGTAACTGTTAGCCACACAGGTGGCGGCACACGCTATATGCTAGAGTTGGGATATGATTAACCTTGAGATACTGCTGCTGATTCTTGTCGCCAATGGTGTGCCGCTAATGGCATCCGGGCTGCTCAATAAGCGTTTTGTATTGCCGCTGGATATGGGGATGAGGCTGCCGGATGGCCGACCTCTCTTCGGGCCGTCGAAAACATTCCGTGGCCTGCTGCTGTCGCTGCTGCTCACCGGTATCACTGCGGAACTGATTGAGCTCTCTTTCATCATGGGGCTGACAGTTGCCCTCTGGGCAATGCTGGGCGACCTCCTCTCCAGCCTCATCAAACGGCGTCTGGGGATGCTGCCGGGCAGTCCGGCTCTGGGTATTGACCAGCTTCCTGAATCACTGCTTCCACTGCTGGCGGTTGCAGGGCCACTTGCCATTTCAGCGACGGAGATTATGGCAACGGTGATCACATTTGCCGTGCTGGAGTTGCTGATTTCACGGATTCTCTTCCGTCTGCATCTACGAAAGCACCCTTACTGATAGATGCTGAACAGATGCAGGAGGCATCTGTTCAGCATCAAACAGAGTCACTCTTTTCGCAGGTGATGCAGGGTTACTTCCGGCAGGCAGTTGATGCGGGCATCAACAATGCATGAGCCGCAGCCGACAGAGGTGTAGCCGCGCATCTCATGGTAATCCCATGCGCCCCTGGCCAGTAGCCGCGGGCAGTTGGCGTTTACCGTCACGAAAATACCTCCCGGCAGGCAAATCTGGCCCCCATGGGTATGGCCACAGAGCATCAGGTTGAAATCGGAGTGTGCCGCCCGCTTGTACACCTCGGGGGAGTGTGACAGCAGGATTGACACTTCATCAGGTGGAATATGCATGGCCGCCTTCTCCAGGTTGTCCACCTGGTAGTAGTGTGGATCATCAATACCGGCGATATGGAGCTTCGCACTGCCCCGTTCGATAAGCGTCGCCTCATTCATCAGCATATGGATATCCATCGCCTCAAGCCCCTCAATCATCTCAACGAAATCATGGTTGCCGAGCACGCCGTAGACCGGCCCGGGAATCTCTCTGCGTACACGGGCCATTTCAGTGAGAGTCTTGTCATAGGGACCACGGGTCTCCGCCCGATAATCGCCGGTTAGTGCACAGATATCATATTCAAGTGACTGAATACGGTGGATGAGCGCATTGGTAATATTTTCAGACAGATCTACGTGCAGATCACTCAGATGCAGGATGGTGAAACCATCGAACACCTCAGGCAGCTCTTTGATATGGATATCGTGGTGGTTCAGCTGGATGTTTGTTGCATTGCGCCGGGCACGTCGGCGCAGGCCACTGGCGTGCAGGCCGGACTTGAGCAGAGCATGGCCTAGCTGCCAGTTTTCGATGTGGAAGAAGTTTCGCCCCTGTCCGAATACCTGTGATTCATGGTCACGCTGAACGCCAAGGCGCTGTTTCAGGTAGAGGCGATCCAGCCGCTTCTCAAGATAGTCCATCGTCGGATTTTTACTCATAGCCGACGCTACTTCCGGCCAGCAAAAAAGGTGATAATCCACTTCATACCCCGATTATAGCATGAATAACGGGGGAGCTTGCTGGCCTGCTAAGCTGGAAGAGAGTCAATGAGATGATTATCCCTGAAACGTGAGTAAAAAGTAGAACTGCTGGAGAAGCAGAACGGTGTGGATCAGGCTTTTTTTGGTGGCTTCGGCTCACCACTGCTGCCTTGTTTCAGGCTCCAGTTCACACCAAAACGTTCAATAATAAGATCGAAATATCCGAACAGCCACTCTCTGATACGATGCTTCAGCGGGCGTTGACGCCATGCATCCAGTGTAATCTCCTTCGAATGTTCAAAGGCCTCGGTAAAAAAAGATTCTACCTCTTTAGACAACGCCTGATCACTACTCTCCAGATTGGCCTCAAGATTCCAGCGTAGACCCCATCGATCCATATTACATGAGCCAATAGAGGAGTAGTTATCGCACAGGTAGAGCTTGGCATGCATGAAGGCAGGCTGATATTCAAAAATACGGACACCCTGGCGCAGTAGCCTGTGATAGTAGCGGCGTCCGGCATAATAGACGGTGGGGTGGTCGTTGATCTTTCCCGGCAACAGCAGGCGCACATCCACGCCACGCCTTTTTGCAGCACGAAGTGCCCAGAGCATCTGGGGGCCCGGCAGGTAGTAGGCGGTTCCCAACCATGCCTGTTTGGAGGCGCCCTTAAGCTGGGTAAGTAGTGATGTTCGTATAAATTTTTGCAGGCCACGCAGACTGACTGAGAGTCGGCCACGTTGTCCCCCGACTTGTCCGGCAATTGTTTCCGGCGGTGTAATCACTGGTGGGCTAATTTCTGGAAGATTGATCTTGTCATCCCACTGTTGCCAGATACGGACAAACTGACTTTGCCAGTCAGCGACTACAGGCCCCTGCATCTCCACGATCAGATCATGCCACGGCAGGCTAAATCCCTGCGCTTCATAGTCATCAGTAATGCCGGCACCACCGCTGTAGGCCAGTTCTCCATCAATGAGCAGTAATTTACAATGATTTCGCGGCAGACCACGGAAAAAATGGCTCAGGTAGGCGGGATTGTAAAACAGCAGTTCAATACCTGCATCCGTGATGCGGTGTCGGTCTCCAGCGGAGAGGCCGCGGGCACCGAAATGGTCGATCAGCATATAGACTTGCACACCGCGTTGCATGCAGGTGGAAAAAGCATCAATAAAGCGGGTTGCCACGTCTCCGGAGCTGATCAGGTACTGCTCAAATAGTACATAGTGTCTGGCACGGTGTATCGCCAGCTCCATGACGGGGAGAAAGGCATCGGATCCTGCCAGAAGTCTGAAGCGATTCCCGTCACGCTCAGGATATGGATTACGGATAGCCACAGTGTGAGCTTATCCCATTTTGGTGAAATCTGCCAAAGCGCGTGGTGTGCATAACTTCCAGTATACTGTATGTTTACATCGCAAGTTCGCAGATGATAGATGTCAATATCTACTGAGATTTGGGCAAAGGGGAGCCGGCATGCCACTTTGGAACAGTTTTCGTATTGTATGCCTGCTTCTTGCTCTGGCCGCTGCAAGTGTCGCACACGCGGAAGATGGGAAAGAGGAGATGATCGGCTTCGGGCAGGAGCATTTCCATCTGAATCTTGGTTATTACCATCCAATTTTTGATACCGGTCTCGCAGCCGGAACGAGGTTGGGGCCGGGTATTTTTCCACCGGGATATATCGACCTGGAGAGCGATCTCGGGCTCGAGAGTTCTCTTGGCGTCGGCCGTATTGATGGTCATTGGCGTTTTTTCGACCGCCACCGCCTCTACTTTGGCTACTACAGGCTCAATCGCGAGACCTGTTGACTGATATTGGACCGATCAGCATTCCCGATCTCGGCATTAATGACACGATTCTGGCTGGCTCCAATGTGCGCGTAGCCTCCGGTTGGGAGGTTTTTAACCTGGGTTACGGGTACTCGTTCTACAAGACGGATAGCCTTGA
>JAJRVG010000128.1 GCA_021545595.1 Zetaproteobacteria bacterium
ACGATTGAACCACCGGAAGGCAGCCGAATCTCACGTTCATGAATCTCCTCACATTGTGGTTCGATACCGTAATGGCGAAAGAGTGGCTTCTTGCCACGATAGAGTTTCACCAGTTTCTCTTTGCCCGGAAGTACGGCATGCACAAACTGTTTGGTACGGGTATAGACCTCATGGTTGTCTACCCATATTTCACTGATGTCTTCGGTGAAGTGGTCACGGATGGCCCGTGTTGCAAGGTCACCCTCAAGATAGATCAACGATGGTGTTGGAGCGGATTCGCCCTTGATGCGAATCTCATCCCAGAGTCGGCGCAGGTAAGAGTAGTCACGCTCAAGCGAATCAAATGTCTGATCCTTGCCTGCAGTACGAACAATCAGGCCCATATTGTCCGGCACCTGCAGTTGAGAGAGAATCTCCTTCATGGCACGGCGGACGTCATCAGATAGCTTGCGGGAGATGCCACCACGGGTGGTGTTAGGGCTCAGTACAAGATAGCGCCCTGCCAGTGAGATGATGGTAGTGAGCGCTGCTCCCTTGTTGCCGCGTTCCTCCTTGACCACCTGCACCAGGATTGACTGCTTGCGCTCAAGCACATCCTGAATGTTAACTTTGCGAGGATCGGCACTCTTGTCCGCACCCTCTTTCCAGTAGTCGGGGTGGATTTCATTCAGCGACAGAAAGCCCTGTTTGCCGGAGCCGTACTCTACAAATGCAGCCTGTAGACTTGCTTCAACCTTGGTGATGGTACCTTTGTAGATATTACCTTTGGTGAGTGCTTTGTGGGCGGATTCAATATCGAGTTCCTGAAGGTATTCGCCATGAACAATGGCAACCCGGCTCTCTTCTTCGTGTGATGCATTGATCAGCATCAGCTTCTTAGTAGTCATGCGACATCCTTATGCCGCCTGCGGTTTACAAACTATGCACTCCCCACCACTGCAACAAACGGGGAAGTCTCATGTTTTCTAATTTTTTCAACGGTTTACGTCACTTCTCAATGTAATGAGTATGTCGTAACCGAGGCTAAACCGTCAGACGGATCATTTTTATTCTGTACACATTCAACACGTATATGAGTCAGCTTCTACTTACCATTAACCGGTTCATCTATATCCCAACACCGGTTTTGTCAGTACACTGCCGGAGGCCTTAGTCTTGCCTGGATCACCTTGCATAGTCTGGTTTCAGGCGGCCATCACAGCTTGGTAAGCAGCGTTAAATCACGTGGAACTTGCTGCACAGACTGGAAGGCTAACGGAACGGAGGGTGGATTGGCAAGCTCGGAAGAAGTCCAAAGCCGTATAATTATTGATAAAAATGAGGATGGAAGTCGTCTGGACCGTGTTCTTGTCCGTCGTCTTGGCAGTAGAAAGCGCACATTGATCATGCGCCTGGTCCGAAAAGGCAATGTGCGGGTAAACGGCAAACGTCGGAAGCCTGAGAGCCGGGTTGAGTGTGGTGATGAGATATTCCTTCCCAACTCACTGCGTGGTGAGTCCGGACCACAAATCATGGATGAAATTTCTGCAAGCCTTTTGCGCAAGGTTGAATCGCTGGAAATCCTTTATGAAGATGAGTGGCTTCTGGCTGTGCATAAGCCTGCCGGCATGGTGGTGCATGGTGGCAGTGGTCATGGTGCGGGTTTGATCGAAGCTCTCAAAGAGTTGCGTGGCCTTGCTGATTTGCGTCTGGCACATCGACTTGATCGCGATACGAGCGGAGCACTTCTGATGGCAAAAAATCTGGAGGCTCTGAGAAAACTTACCGAGTCATTTAGAGAACGGGAGATGCAGAAAACCTACTTTGCATGGGTACAAGGACATCCATACCCCTATGCAGGGCGTATGAAGTCGAATCTATCCAAAGGCATCACTGTGGGGGGTGAACGCATGGTGATTGATGATGAGGAGGGTAAAGAGTCTGTTACAGACTATCAGGTGGTGCTTGAGGCCGAACGTGATGGTTTTGACTACGCATTGGTGGCACTGAACCCACACAGCGGCCGCACGCATCAGTTACGTGTTCAACTGTTATCCGAAGGCCATGCGATTCTTGGTGATCCAAAGTATGCGGAGAAGGAAGATATCAAACAGTTCAAAAAACTTGGCGGCAAAGGACTCGCCCTGCACGCATGGCGATTGCACTTTGAACATCCGGTGAAGCATGAACCGATTGAGCTCCGGGCATCGTTACCGGAATGTTGGAAGACGTTTAAACATGAGATGCCGACCATCTAACGACTTGCATGAGGGGCTGGAACGTAGAGGTGCTTTTTGCTGTCCGAGTGAATTTGGCTTGTTAGCAGTTTTATAACGCATTATCTTCTCTGCGACCATTTCTTGTTATCCAAGTAAGATACTCGACACCAAGGTTAGTGATGTGTATTTGCCCTGAATCACTAACAATCAATAATTGAGAATAAAGAAAATTTAGGTATTGCTCTGATGTCCATTCGCCCAACTGCTCTGCATATAATTCCTTTACATGCTCAATATAATTTTTTACGAATTCTTCCGTCCTGCCTTGACCTGCAACTTCATTGAGTTTCTTTAATAGGAGTATTTGACTGCCAAATATTGAACTGTGTATTCTTTCAAACTCCAGCAGCAACTGAGTGCCGGATAGATGTTTTATTAGGACTTTTGCTATGCCTTCTCCTACGGGGAGCCCTTTTGCTGTTAATTCATTTCTAATTCTTTCTTCTATTTCATTAATTACAATTGAATTACCCACAACATCCAATAGCTGTTGAACGGCCTCGGCACTAGTCTCAGTTTTTTCGCGCTGAGATTCTGGTGATGGTTCTGCCGTCAATCCTTCTTTATCAATTTTTGTTGTTCTTTTTATTAGCCCAGAAAGTGGTTGGCGAAACACAAAAATGAAAATCAAGGCAAAGAGAAATGCCAAGTGTTGCCAGCTAATTGCTTTAACTATTTCTTCCATATCTACCTTGTACTGCTAACGGCTTGCATGAGGGGCGGAAGCGAAGCGAAAGTTGATCTTGATGCTTTTGTTAGCTGATATCATGTCCGATTAATTTTTGCCATGAATTTTGCATTCAAGAATGGTGGTTCTAAGACCCTGTAAATCCATCTGTGTAAATTCATTTAAAACTTCTCCGGCATCCGATCCGGAAACTCGATCATAAAGCGGTTAAGTGCGGTTTTCCAGTGATGAATGGGCTTGGTCCATTTCTTGGAAGCTGATTCAATAGCCAG
>JAJRVG010000129.1 GCA_021545595.1 Zetaproteobacteria bacterium
GATCCTGCAAATTCAGTCCTATATAAGAGAAGGTGGTGGATGGCTCATACTGAATCTCTATACCCTGCTGCTTTCTCAGGTAAGGCAACAGATGTGGTGGCAGCTCTCCCTGTGTAAAATCAAGCTCTCCACGCACCAGTTGCAGGGAGCGGGTAACCGGAGCTTTCACACCCACAAAACGGATGTTTTTCACACCCTCCAATCCGTCCACCAGTGTAATGTCGATGCGGTTTTCAGTCCGGTCTGCCAATTGATAACTGCCACAGCCGATAGTCTCTCTGGGAGAGTGCCCCCGGTTGGCAAGCTGTTCGGGAAGCACGCCTGTTTTCAGTCTTGTTAACAGCGAGGCATCCGGCCTGTGAAGTTTCAGAATCAGCTCTCGCTCTGAAACAGCCTCAATTGACTCAATCGCAGCCAGGCCCGCACGTAACGGGCTCGCTTTGGAGACATCCAGCACCGCATTAAGTGTTGCAGCCACATCACTTGCACGAACGGGAGAACCGTCATGGAAACGGACGCCATCTCTGAGCCTGAACTCCCACGTTAACGGATCAGGATGCTGCCAGGACTCGGCCAGATCAGGTTGTGGCTGAAATCTCTGATCAAGCCGCACCAGGCCCCGATGCAGAAACTCCTGAATACGATGCGATGCCGCATCAGTGGCATAGCGGGGATCAAGGCTCATCGGCAGTTGCGATAGCCCCACCCTGACCACCCCATGCTCCTGCAACGGTTCACTGCAACCGGCCAGCAACAACATACACAGCAGCAGAGCTGAAAAGGATTTCATCGTGTCCAGAGACTCATCGCCTCAATATGTCCGGTATAGGGGAATATATCCAGCGCCCTCAAAGTGTGCAGCCTGTATCCAAAGGAGTGCAGCAGTTCACCATCCCTGCCACCGGATGCCACATCACAATTCACCATAATAATTTTTGCAGGCAATAGACTCCCCATCATGCCACACACTTTTTTTGCACCACGCCTTGGCGGGTCAAGAATCAGCATATCTGCACCTGCAAATGGCTCAATATCAAACTTCTCAAACAGATTGGCTTCAACATAGTGAGCATCCAGACCGAGGCGCTTCGCATTGGCGTTGGCTCCACGCACACTTGCCTCATTTAGTTCTGCACCCAGAACCATGGCCTTTAGAGCCTTGCTAACGGGCAGAGAGAGGTTCCCCACACCGGAGAAGAGGTCGACAACAAAACCGGCCCCTCTACTCCATTCAATCACCTGCTGAATCATCTGCCGATTCCCCTCTGCCTGCCCCTGAATAAAATCATCCGGTCCAATCTGAACAGAGAGGTTGTCCCCATCACCGGCAGGTAGAAGGTCATGAAAAGATTTTGCCGGCCTTGTTAGAGGAAGCGTTCTTTTTTCATCACGATGCCACCACTGCAGAGGAATATCTCCAGGCTCATGGCACGGGACAATAAATTTTTCCGGATATGCAGCACCTTCCAGAATAACGTGTATGCCATCATCAACCTGCACCGCCTGCACAGATTTATATCTGCCCAGACAAATGTCTACCGACGACTCCTCCAGTTTGAGACGAAGCCTGTTGAGCTCCGGGGTTGCAGTCATGCACGAATGGTGACGAACCACTGTGTGGCTATTTCTGCCCCGGAAACCGGGAAAAGCACCCTCTCTCTCCTCCCCAACGTACCACCTCAACCTGCGGCGCCCATGCAAAGCGGTCTGAACAACCGGAACCCGGACAGTGTTTTTAACATGACTTTTTCGAAACGCATCAAAAACCCAGGCAGATTTGATCTCGACATGCAGTTCGGGTTTCAGAGCCTGCAGTGCACAGCCACCACATGCTTCAGCCACCGGGCACGGCGGCATCACACGGTTGGGTGAGCTTTTAACAATTTCGATTAACCGGCCACGTGAAGCACCACGGCGTTTCTGAACAGGCGAGAAGGATATCTCATCGCCAGGCAGACAATTGCCAACAAGAAAAACAGTATCAGCAGATCGAACCAGTGCTTCCCCTCCAGGCAGAAGAGCTTCGGCTTTTCCTGTTAACGGTGAACCGACATTCAACGAATAAGATCAATCGGCCCGATGGTAATGGGTTCAGGCGTTTTAAAACGGAGGCGGACGCTTTTGACATCTTTCAAAGCAGCAGCAGGCTTACTCAGGGTTACAGCAATATCCACGTCGTCATCGACTCTCTTAAACAACTGAGTCCACTTCCCTTTACTATTTTGGACAGCAAGGCTCACCCTGCCGCCCTTGAAATTCAGCCTGCCAATACTGGCCTTCTTCAGAACAATTTTTGAAAGCTTTGTGGCCTTGCCCAGGAAGAGTCTTATTTCACCCTTTTTAAAGGAGTGGAACTTATCTTTCCATCTGTAATCCTTCAGGGATGTAAACCAGACTCGACTGCCGCCACGGAACTCATTCGATTTCGGATCAACCCTGCTACCATCACTCCGCCTCACTTTATGAGGCACGGAGTAAGTGATTGACGCAGCAGTCCGCCGAACATGTTTTGACTTTGATTTTGCGGCTCTCTTAACTACAGGTTTTGGCTTCGGTTTCGCAACTACTATTGCAAGCTTCGGTTTCGTAACCTCAGGAGCCACTGCCTTGGGCTTTTCAGCAATGACGGACTCTTTCTGTGGTATCTTTTTGGCAACCACACTCTTTTCTGCTACTGCCTTTGCACTGCTTTTAACCTGAGGCGTAACCTTTTTTTCCGGATGCTCCGCAAGTCCGATGACAGTAACCAGAATCCACCCAAGAAGAACCACGAAGAGAGCAATACTCCCCCATGTTAACGGGGTTCGCCACCGCCTGGTTACCGGCAATGAAGCTGCTGACTTTTCAATCCGGTTCTGTATGACAGCAATGCCGGGTTTCACGGAATCTGTCACGCTCTGGAGGGTTCCGTATACTTTTTGCCACAACGCCATTAACAGGCCCTTGGCGATCTCTGTACTGGAATCTTCATTGGCTTGTCTGGTCGGCATGTGCACTGCTTGCCGAAGCCGCTGCTCCGGAGCGTCCTGTTGCAACATGTTGAGCAACGCCTTGCGAACCGCATCACAATTGGCCGGACGATCCGCGGCATTTTTTGACAGCAATAGAAGAATCAGATCAGAGAGTGGTCTGGGCAGTGATGGTACCAGCTCATGAGGAGGGACAGGCGCCTCACGCACCTGTTTTTCCATAATTTCAAACTCCCCACCGCCACCGGCTGATGCATCAAACGGAAGCTTTCCTGTACACACCTGATAGAGCAAAATTCCGAAGGCGTATAGATCGGTACGTGCATCCACAGGTTGATTCAAAATCTGTTCAGGGGCCATGTAACGGAATGAGCCAACGGTTGCACCGCTCTGGGTCAGATCATCCTCTCCACGCTCGGGTTTTGCCAATCCGAAATCCATCAGCTTAATTGCACCATCATCAGAAATGAGCACATTAGCGGGTTTCAGATCACGATGTACCATGCCCA
>JAJRVG010000130.1 GCA_021545595.1 Zetaproteobacteria bacterium
TCACGATCACTCTGTATCACAGGGCATCTGGTTGCGTGTAGCAACAGGCGGCGAGGCGTGATGCCGAGTCGAATGTTTTCCGGTGCAACATTGGCATCATCCAGCAGTTGTTCCACTGCTTTTTTAAGAGCGTAGCCCATACGTGGTGCTACGCCGGCAGGAATCTCTTCAACACCGATTTCAATAAGTAGTGGTAATGAATCAGACATGCTGGCCTCTTCGTATTGAATCAAACCCATGGATGAGTGGCCTTGATGCGGTCAAATCGGCGCTCATTTATCCACCTCCGCATAGGCACGTGCCACGGTTTTTGCCAAACCACGAACCCGGCCAATAAAGCGCTGGCGTTCGGCCACGGAGATTGCTCCACGGGCATCCAGCAGGTTAAAGGCGTGAGATGCCTTCATCACCTCCTCGTAGGCAGGGAGTGTCAGATTCTTTTCAGTCAGACGCTTGCATTCGCCTTCGGCATGGTCGAATTGCTTGTACAACTGGTTAGTATCGGCCTCATCAAAGTTATAGGTTGAGAATTCCACTTCATTGCGGTGGAAGACTTCGCCATAGGTTACTTTTCTGCCATCAGGCGTTTCCACCCAGGTCAGATCGTAAATGTTGTCCACGCCCTGCAGATACATCGCCAGGCGCTCCAGCCCGTAGGTGATTTCACCCGGTGTTTTGCTCAGCTCTACACTGCCCACCTGCTGGAAGTAGGTGAACTGGGTGATCTCCATGCCGTTAAGCCATACCTCCCAGCCAAGGCCCCATGCACCGAGTGTTGGTGATTCCCAGTCATCTTCAACAAAGCGGATATCGTGCACTTCGGTGTCGATACCGATTGTGCGCAGTGATTCAAGGTAGAGCTCCAGAATATCTTCCGGTGCAGGCTTCAGGATTACCTGGAACTGATAGTAGTGCTGCAGCCGATTCGGATTTTCACCATAGCGCCCATCGGCAGGCCTGCGGCACGGCTGCACGTATGCTGTGCTCCAGTTGTTATCATCCAATACGCGCAGAAATGTGGCCGGGTGAAACGTACCGGCACCCATGGAGCTGTCATATGGCTGCTGAATCACGCAGCCCTGCCTGGCCCAGAATTGCTGTAATGTAAGAATCAGATCCTGAAAGGTCACTGTAGTATCATGCTCCCGAAGCGTTTGGCGGAAGCTTAGCTTCGCTTGTGCCTCTTCGCTAGAAATCTATGCAAAGAACGCATTGTTAAATATTGAGCAGGCGTGATGTGACTCACGGAACGGATCGGTTGCCGCACGAACAATCACGCTTTGTTGGCAGCATTGCCTGTCGAGAAGGAGATGAGCATGGACATTAATTTCGAGTGGCTTGAAGATCATATTTTTCACCGGCATCTGGATGCGGATGAGCAGGACGTATTGGCGCAAGCCATACTTATTTCTGAATTCAGAAAGGGGGATATGTTGATTGAGGAGGGTGAGCATAGTGATGGTCTCTATCTTCTCTATTCAGGGCGTGCAGGAGTTTTGCACGATAGCCATGGGGAAAAGGTCCGGGTCAGTGAAGTGGGAGCAGGCACGCAGTTGGGTGACATGGCAATCTTTGATGATGAGCCTTCCAGTGCTACGATCACTGCGCTTGGAGAGTGCGTTGCATACAAGCTTCCACGTCAGGTGCTGGGAAATTTGATGGCTGACCACCCTGATATGGCCAGGGATATTATGATGAACACCATTCGGCAGTTGGCAGGCATTATTCGTAATATGAACAGATCTAATGCCTATACACAGCAGTATATCTATGGCCGTAGAGTTTAAAGTTTCCTTCTGAGTCTGCTTAGATGACAAAGGCCCTGCGCTGCGGGGCCTTTGCAATGATTGGTCAGAACCGGCTTTCTCAGCTACTCTTTTGGAATCCATCTGGACGTCATATGTGCCAAAGGGGGGGGGGATTGCAATGAATCACCACTATTTTCAACCCGATCAGTGGCTGGGAGCTGCCCGAAACGCCCTGAAACCGCGCGTATTAACAACCATGGCACTATCCATCTCCATTGCTGTAGTAGCCTACGGCCTCTTTAATGTGGACGGTGAACTAACCTTTGGAGCTATTCTTCTCCATTTTATTGGCGGCATGGCCGCACTCTTCTCTCTGTTGTTTGGCCTGACCGCCCTTGCTCATCAACTCCATTGCCAGATCGAAGATGAGTTTATGCCAAATACCATTGAGGCCTGTAGATTTGCATGGAGCAGGGCCCAGTCGATATTAATGCTGCCACTATGGGGAGCCGCTGTTCTATTCACACTGATTCTTGCAGAGATGGTGGTGTTGGCACTGGCGAATATACCGGGTCTTGGTGTGGTCTGGCTCGCATTGATTGGCGTGCCGCTACTGCTTTTGAACAGTGTGGTGGCTATCGGACTGGTCCTGGCACTGTTTAACATGGCTGCCCGTGTGGCGATCGCCGATACGGATGCAGCATCCCTGAAAAATGATCTATGGAGGCTCATCAAAGAGCGCCTTCCCGAGCTGCTGATCTATAATCTGGGAGGTGTGCTGGTCTCTCTGTTTATGGTAGTTCTGGTGCTTTCGCCGCTCTGGCTGGGGGCGGAGATCACACTTGGATTGGTGGACTATGTAGCCCATGACCCTCTTATGCGTTCCTACGATGCCACAGGCTTCTGGGGAGGGATTGCACATCTGGTCGGACTGGTAATGTTCGGACTGCTGCTTGCCGCTGCAGCCAGTGTTCCGGGTGTTGTGATTACACAGATGACTCTGCTGGTACATTTGGAACTGGCTTCGGATGATCTGAAAAACACCTCTGTTGAAGAGAAAGAGAGTAAAGCTTCTCCTAAAAAAACACGTAAGCGCAGAGTGAAAAAGAAGACACGGGCAGGCAGCCGGGAAGGGGGCGTGTCCGACGCTGTAGAGGATAAGCAGCATGCAGATAACTGAAACTATTGCTGACTGCGCGAGTCTCCCGGAGGCTTTTTTCCGGCAGGTTGAACAGGGTGCGCATCGTCCTGCTCAGTGGGAACGCCGCAGCGGGGAGTACATGCCAATCACCTATCAAATGCTTAGTGATAGAGTGAAAAGGGTTGCGTCGGGTCTGATGCGTGCGGGTATTAAGCCGGGCGATCGTATCGCACTATTAATGGAGAACCGCCCTGAATGGGCTGTCATTGATTACGCTATCCTCTCCATCGGAGCGGTAACAGTTCCTCTATACTGCTCCTACAGGCCACAGGATATTGCTTATGTATTGAAGGATTCCGGTGCTTCTGTTGTTTTCACTTCGGGGGGCAACCTGCTTGGCCACCTTAAAAGTGCACTGGTTGACTCTAAAGCAATAAAGCAGATTTATGCTTCCGATGATCAGGGTGATGATGAGTTGGTTCACAATCTCACGGAGCTTGAAGATGGTGATGTTGATGAAGAGCGGCTGCAGCGACGATTGGACAAGATTAATCGTGATCAGCTGGCAACGCTTGTCTATACCTCTGGCACGACGGCCAACCCGAAAGGGGTCATGCTCACGCACGGTAATATTTTGACCAACCTTGAAGCTGTTCCTGCCGTTATTGCGCTGCTGCGTGAGGAGCGGCTGCTCTCATTTTTACCGCTGGCACATACGCTGGAGAGAACCGGTGGGCACTTTTTACCTTACTCTAATGGGGTCTCGGTTGCTTTTGCTGAGCGTCCGGACACCGTTGCTAAGAACCTTGTTGAAGCAGAGCCGACCATGATGATGACCGTTCCGCGTATGCTTGAGGTGATTCGCAATAGAATTTTAGCTCAGGTCTCGAAGCAGTCACCGTTGAAACAGAAGTTGTTTCACAGTTACTTTGATTTGGCCGGAAAAGAGAGGCCGGGTCCGGTAGATGCACTGTTTCTAAAACTTCTGGATAGGCTGGTGGGTGAAAAGGTTCGTGGTCGTTTTGGGGGTAAACTTCGCGTGCTTATCTCCGGTGGCGCACCACTTAGTGTTGAGGTGGGGAAGTTTTTCGAAACGCTGGGACTGCCTGTGCTGGAGGGGTATGGCCTGAGTGAATCTGCCCCGCTTCTTGCTGTGAATCCATTGCATGGCCGACGCATAGGAACTGTTGGCCTGGTAGCCAAAGGTGTTGAAATCAGGATCGCTGAAGATGGTGAAATTATTGCTCGCGGCGGCAACATCATGCCCGGCTATTGGAAAAACAGAAAAGCGACCAAAGAAGCACTGATTGATGGCTGGCTGCATACCGGTGATATTGGTGAGTTTGATAAGGACGGGCACCTCAAAATTACTGATCGGAAAAAAGATATTATTGTTAATTCCGGTGGTGAAAATGTTGCGCCACAGCGTGTGGAAGGGTTGCTGGTTGCTGAACCACTGATTGAGCAGGTGGTGATCTATGGGGATCAGCGTCCCTACCTGGTTGCTATGGTGGTGCCAAATCAGGAAGCGTGTGCTGCATGGGTGGAGGAGTCCGGTATGCCCAAGTCCGAATGGCAGGAGCTGGCAGCTTCAGACATACTCCGCAAACATATCCAGGGTCTGATTCAGCAGCATCTAAAGCCACTGAATTCCCATGAACAGGTCAGACGCATCTATATTCAGACCGAACCATTTACGATTGAAAATGATTTTTTAACACCGACCATGAAGCTGAAACGCAGGATAATTTATCAGCATTATGCTGAAGTTTTTGAGTCTCTTTACTAAACAATAAACTCGTGTAAATGCTGCTTTTGACCCAGGGCAGGCATTTGAACCATGGCTGATAAAACCCTTTCAGGTGTGCGTTGTGGCTAAAATAGCCATTTTTACTACTTTTTTTTGACAATATCGGCTGAACCTTCAAGCATAGGTTTTTTTGGTACTTCAGTGGCCATTTCTTATGGCTGAGTGAGGTGCAGGGAGCAGTGATTGCAACAGGATTTTGCCAGCAGAATTGTTCAGGAGAATGCACGCCCTTGCGTACCGAGGCGGCACCCTTCGTCCAGGGCAGCTTTTTCGGTTAAGCCGATCATGCTGGGTGTGGCTGGTTTTGTGGCTGGCACCTTTATGCTGACGCTGTTGCTGGTAGGAAACCAGGTGGATGCAAGCGTACCTGTAACACAGGAAGAGTGGCTTGCAGTTAAAGTGGAAGGGCAGCCGAAGAGTCAGCATTTAAGGAAGGTTATTTTGAAACCGGGTGATGCTGCAGCGACTGCACTGGGAGAGCTTGGTTTTCCATTTACAGAAGTGATACGCATGAGCAGAGCATCAAAAGAGATCTATTCGCTGAAGAAGGTACGTGCCGGGCAGGTATTTTTGCGCATGGATGAAGATGCCAGAACCCATGTTTATTATGAGATGGATAGCCAGCGTCGTCTGCACCTTTTTATCTCTGAGGGTGAAGGGTGGCAGGCAGAACTGCAGCAGCGTGCTGTTCAAAGCCGTCAGGTGAGAGCATCAGGTGTGATTCAGGATTCACTTTTTACTGCTGCAGTTGAAGCAGGCATTGATGAACGCACTACGATGAACCTGATAGATATTTTTGGGTGGGATGTTGATTTTGCCAGAGACCTGCGGTCAGGCGATAGCTTTTCAGTGCTCTATGAGGAGTATTTTGATGATCAGGGGAGGATGCGCAGTAGTAAAATTCTGGCAGCCGAGTTTGTGAATCAGGGTAAAATCTACAGGGCTGTTCGCTATGAACTGGCCAATGGCAGTGTGGAGTATTTCACGCCTGAAGGTCGAAGTATGCGTAAGACCTACCTGAAATCTCCGGTAAAATTTTCACGTATTTCCTCGCGTTTCTCCAGAAGCAGGAAGCACCCTGTGCTGGGGTACAATCGGGCACATCGGGGTGTGGATTATGCCTCAGCAAGCGGCACCCCAGTCAGGGCCATTGGTGATGGTCGTGTGGTCTATGCTGGTCGGAAGGGTGGATATGGTCGCTTTGTAAAGATTCGGCATACCAATTCAGCACATTCAACTGCTTATGCACATCTACGTAGTTATGGCCGGGGGATCAAGCGTAACAAACGTGTGAAACAGGGACAGGTTATTGGTTATGTAGGAATGAGTGGCCTGGCTACAGGCCCGCATCTGCATTTTGAGTTTCGGGTTCATGGCAGGGCTGTAAATCCGCTGGCTGTAAAACACGCCCCTGCAAGGCCGGTTCCCAAAAAAGAGTTGGCACAGTTCAGGCAAGTTGCATCGAACATGCTTAATCGGCTATCGGCACCACTGCTCGCTCTGGTTTGGGAGTGACCCGGGTGTCTTCCCTTGCTCAGGCTCTGATATCACATCATGCTTGGTTGCGATCATGACGATTCACAAATAACGGGCGGTTCATTTAATGGCACAGGACAGAGAAGCGTGGCTGGTTAA
Source organism: Zetaproteobacteria bacterium (assembly GCA_021545595.1). Classification (GTDB taxonomy): domain Bacteria; phylum Pseudomonadota; class Zetaproteobacteria; order Mariprofundales; family Mariprofundaceae; genus WSZY01. The sequence goes on from JAJRVG010000130.1 coordinate 6,335, forward strand.
GGCTCGTAAAGTTTTAAATATCGAAATCGAATCGCTCTCGCTGCAGAGGGATTCACTTGGAGACGAGTTTACAGAAGCCGTTGCGACTATTCTTGAGTTGCAGGGGAGACTGGTTGTTGTAGGCATGGGCAAATCCGGAATTATTGCCAGAAAAATTGCAGCCACTTTTGCCTCTACAGGAACTCCCGCCTTTTTTGTCCATGCGGCAGAAGCCCAGCATGGAGATCTGGGTATGATTACCCGACATGATGCTGTTCTAGCGCTCTCCCACAGTGGTGAGACGGATGAAGTCTGCGGACTGTTGCCCACCATCAAGCGTTTGGGGGCTACCCTGATCGCAATCACCGGCAAACCGGATTCCACACTGGGCCGCTATGCAGATATTGTCCTTGAGGTACCTGTTACGCAGGAGGCCTGCCCGATGAATCTTGCCCCAACGGCCTCAACAACGGCAGCGCTCGCGTTGGGTGATGCCCTGGCGGTCGTTGTTCTGAAACAGCGTGGCTTCAGGGAGGAGGACTTTGCCCGGGTACACCCGGCCGGAAGCCTGGGCCGTAAGCTGATGCGGGTGGCCGATGTCATGCACAGAGGTGATGAACTCCCTCTGGTTCCCGTATCTGCTTCGTTGCGTGATGCGATTGTCTCCATGAGCAGACACAGGCTTGGCATCACCGGTATTTGTGAGCATGGCCAACTCGTTGGATGTCTCTCAGATGGTGACCTGAGAAGGGTGATGGAGTCGGGTCATATTGATCTGGAGGCAGATGTCACTCTGCTGATGCACCCCTCACCACGTACCATTGAGGCAGATCACCTGGCCAGTGAAGCGGTGCGCGTGATGGAGGAACATAAGGTGACCGTGCTCTTTATTACGGACAGCTCTTCTGTGCCAACAGGGGTAGTTCACATGCATGATCTCTTAAAGGCGGGTGTAGCATGAGCCTGTCATATGATGATTTTCCAGTGCGGAAAGGCAAACAGATCAAAATGCTGATTCTGGATGTTGATGGTGTAATGACCGAGGGCAAGGTTGAAATGGATCATAACGGTGAGGAGTCAAAGGCATTCAGTGTTCGTGACGGTCACGGCATCAAAATGCTACAGCGTGCAGGAATTAAGGTTGCGATTCTGACAGGCCGCACCTCCCGGGTGGTTGAGTGCAGGGCACGGGATCTGGGTATTGATCATGTTGTCCAGGGTTCGCTAAGAAAAGCTGATGGGATCAGGCAGTTGTGTGAAGAGGCAGGAATTGATGCTGATGTTTGTGCTTACATGGGCGATGATATTGTTGATCTGCCAGCGATGGCTGCCTGCACGCTCACGATGGCCCCATGTGATGCGGACCGGAGTGTCCTGAAGCGTGTGGATTGGGTTTCTGCATATGCAGGTGGACGGGGAGCCGTCAGACAGGCATCTGAGGGGCTGATTCTGGCTACGGGGTGTTGGGAGAGAGTGATCACAGAGGCTTATGGATTAACTCCTGAAGATTGCGGTTGGCCACGAGTCTGAACAGAATATATTTGAGCCATTATGCAGGATAGATATTGGGCAGTGGTAAAGTGGAGCTCCCTGGGAGTTTCGATCGGCAGCGTGGTTGTGGCAGCCGGACTGTTATGGATGAACTCCAGGGTTGCGGTTTCAGACCGGCCTCTCCAGGTCGATGTGGAGAGTGGTAAGCAGCCAGAGGCAAAGGTTGAAAAGCCGTTGCTTGTCGAGCGTAAAGGTGAGCAGATTATCTGGCGTCTGCGGGCAGATGAGGCAAAACAGCAGGATCAGGGCATGTATCTGATTGAGCCCCGACTTGAGTTGTTTACCGAAACCGGTGAGGTGGTTCCTGTTGAAGGAGCTGAAGCATGGTTTGAGCCAGTCAGGAAAAACATTCATTTTAAGGGTTCTGTGAAGGCCCGGTATCGTGACTGGATACTGCTATGTGATGAGCTTCGTTATGATGGTGGTCGGGATGAAATGGTGGTGCCTGGCAGCTTCAGAGTAAGCAAACCGGATGTGAAGCTGCGGGGAAGGGGCTTACGTGTAGATCGCAAAACGCAGAATCTAACGATTGCGCACGATGTCTGGGTTGAAGATGCTACGGTGCGTGAGTTTGGAGGCCGGAAATGATCAGATGGCTGTGGATGATCAGTTTAGTGTTGGTTACCGCCTCTCCGGTTGAGGCAGGGCCGCTACGGATCACATCAGAATCACTTGTGGTTGAGCATGTAAAAAACCGGGCTCAGTTTTCCGGCGCGGTTCATTTGACCCGGGATGACTTTGAGTTGAAATGTGATCGGCTTGTTGCTTTTTACAAGCAGCAGGCTGGAGGTGAACTTGATCGGGCAGAGGCCTATGGCCATGTTTCTATGCGACAGGGGGATAAGCATGGCTTATCCAATGAGGCGATTTACAAACAGTCTGAAGGGATTTTGATTTTGATTGGAAAAGCGAGGGTGGAAGACCCTGAAGGCATGATACAGGGTGAAAAAATTATACATAATATTCAAACAACGGAGACCAGAGTCCAGCAGGGAACTGCGGGAGAAAGAGTTCATCTTACCTTTGAGGCTGAAGGTGATGATGAGCAAGGCTCAGCCCCGGTCGGGAAACCACTTCCATGAGTACGGTACATCATCTGTCTGCCAAAGGAATAAATAAAAGTTATCATAAAAAAACGGTCGTTCACTCCGTCAGTCTGGATGTCTACTCAGGTGAGTGCGTGGGGTTGCTGGGCCCTAATGGTGCAGGTAAGACCACCAGCTTCTATATGGTCTGTGGCTTGATTCAGACCGAGGAGGGAGAGGTAACGCTGGATGGGGAGAATATTACCGGCATGCCTATGCATATGCGGGCCAGGCAGGGGATTGGCTATCTGCCCCAGGAGGCAAGCATCTTTCGCAAATTAACGGTTCGTGAAAACCTTCTGGCCATTTTTGAAACACTGGATTTGCCGGATGCCCAGATTGAAGAGGAGTTGGAAGGCTTGCTGATTGACCTCGGTGTCGAGGGCGTTCAACATCAGAAAGGCTATACACTATCCGGAGGGCAACGCCGCCGTACTGAGATCGCACGGGCACTGGTAACCAGGCCGAGATTTCTACTACTTGATGAACCCTTTGCAGGTGTCGACCCTATTGCAGTCGAGGATATTCAGGCCATTATTGCAGACCTGAGGAGTAAGGGGATTGGTATTCTGATTACGGATCATAATGTTCGGGATACATTGAACATCTGTGACAGAGCCTATCTGATGAGTGCAGGAGAGATTCTGGTTCAGGGTACAACGGATGAGATTGTCAGCCACCCGGATGCCCGGCGTCTCTATCTGGGGGAGAGTTTTTCCATGTGAGCACTCTTGCTGCAGTGGATCTATGGTTAAAGATGGCTGGAAAGCTGATCAGGAGAATATAGTGAGACATAAGCAGGTGGTGACTAGGGCCTGTTAACACTAATTTTGGATGAAGCGCTGCTGCCTCAAATGAGGTCAGTCAAGGCGCGAGGAGAGAAGTTTGGTGAATCCAAATGAACAACGAGCAACGCCGGATAGCCTCATTTGGGGCGCAACCCTGCGGGACAGGCTGTTTTTTCGTCCTGCGGCGTTATCGCTTACTCATGTGTAACAAGCACATTTCATGCGCAATGCCTTGCAGCAACAAAAAAATAGCCTCGTCGCTACAACTAAAATTAGTGTTAACAGGCCCTGAATGAAGCAGATTGTGGTTGCAATGACAGGCGCATCAGGCGCTGCTTATGGCTTACGCCTGATCCAGCGGCTTGCTGCTGCCGGAGTCAGGCTGCACCTGCTCTTTTCTGACGCAGCACGGGTTGTGCTGAAACAGGAGGCAGGATTAAGCCTTCCCGGGAAGACAGAAGATGTTGCTGCAGCCGTCGCATCTTATCTCCATATCTCTGATGAACTGCTGAATCATTATCATCAGACAGACTGGTTTTCACCGGCAGCATCGGGTTCGGCCGGTATTCGGCACATGGTAGTGATTCCATGCTCCATGGGTTCACTTGCCCGTATCGCAGGTGGAGTTTCAGACACTCTTCTGGAGCGGGCTGCTGATGTAATGCTCA